>NZ_JAUBQR010000073.1:0-27687 GCF_036701385.1 Microcoleus sp. Pol12B4
GAAATGCGGGGCGGCTGGGTTTTTGGGTTTTTCTAGAAAACCCAAAACCAGGAGAACATATTATGTCACAGGAATTCTTGCCTGACGACAACAAATTTGCACGGCCAAATGACGACTCAGCAGCAGAATCGGAACAGGATGTGGTGTGTGTAACGGTTACAGGTTCGCCCAAGGGTGTCAGGGAAACCATACTCACCTTGTACCGCCTGGGATTTGCCCAAGTTGGCGATTGGAGTCCCGTACAACGTGCAGCTAATCCGAACCAAGTGATGAGTGTGCTGATTCGCCGTCGGAAGCGCAAAGCGTAGGTGTTTGCTCGTTCCCAGGCTAAGGCCTGGGAACCAGTTAAGAAGACCAACAAATATCAGGCACGTTACTTTACTAAATCAGGATAAGAGCATATCCTGATTTAGAGGCTGAAACATCTATAAATCAAGCTAGGCGGAGAAAACTCACATTTCCCCGCCTAAGCCCTGTAACCCTTACAAATCAAGAAACAGTAATTTCCTGATTAAAAGCGTGAAACCTCTAAAACGACGTGTTTGTAGACGGGATTATGATTCGGTGTCTTCTATAGCTGGGTTAGGGTTAGAAGCTGTCTTTTTAGCAGCTTCAATAGCGGGATTAGGCTCAGAAGCTGTCTTTTTAGCAGCTTCAATAGCGGGATTAGGTTCAGAAGCTGTCTTTTTAGCAGCTTCAATAGCGGGATTAGGTTTATCTTCTGAGTTTTCCATAGAATGATGAGATTGAAGTTTTTAAACAACTAAAAACTATAATGGCACAATATTCTAAAAAAAACACTAAAGTTTTAGGTTAGATTATGCCCTGTCATCCAAGTCTCATAGGATAAGCAATTTTATTTTTTATAAAGGATTCACATTTAATTTTGGTATAGGTAATTTAGATGTTAAATAACGGTTTTTCAATAATTTAGAGTCTCCTACTAATTGATGTAATAATTTATTATAGTGATTATCTATATTTTCGACATCTACATTTTTTTCTAGAATTGAATCGTCTCCCGTTGATATTGTCAAACGTGAATACTCGGTCATATAGGCTATAAAAATAAACAATAACTTAATAAATTCAGAAGGATAGTGATCTTCCCATGCAATTCGATTGATAATAAAATCATCTGATTTTATCCATTGTAGAAAAAATTGATATAAATTGTCACTCTCAATATGATCTTTATCAATATTTGAAAATAATAAAGGTCTTGCAATAATATTCTCAGTTGCGAAATACACAGGTAAAGGATTCCATTTAATAGTCCTATTCACCGTTAATGAAAAAGTTGCCACAATTCTGCTGTTATTCCGTAGAATCAAATATCCACCATCTTTCTCTTCACGCCAACTAATACTGATTTCTTCAGATTGTCGTCCTCTAATTTTGTGAAAAGTTCTCTCACCTTTTTTGTTTAATTTAGGAGTACATAAATAATAATCTAACTTTATTTCTTCTATAATATAATATATATAACGTTGTCCAAATTGGTTGGTAGTTGTCACCATCTTAGGCTCAACTATTTCGCTTTCTAATTTTCTATCTTCAGTTAATACATCCTCTGTAATATTATCTTCATTAAAAATTGCTAAACTTTCTTTGGCTCGTAAATATTCCTCACCCAATTTAATATAACTTATTAATGTAAGCGCTTTAAAAGAAACTTTATCAAAATCGTTACTAAAAAAAACCTCTTTATCAAAAAGAAATACATAATAAAGGATTTGCTTTAAAATATCCACACTAGCAGGAAAACACAGATAATAAACTATATTTGAAAAAATATCACACTCTATTTGAGATGATTTATTATGATACAAAGTTAATGCCAATTTTTTAATAATGCCTCTTTTTTCGTAAAACTGATTTAACCATTTATTGATATTAATTTCATATTGATTTATTAAAATTTCGCCTTCTTTTATACGTTCTTCAAGTTTTAAAAATGTGATTTTTTGATAAAAAACTATTCCTCTATAAAGGATGTCTTGTATTCTTTTCTGATATTTTTCTAAACTTTGTTTTCTACCCTCTGAATCCGTTTCTCCTGTGCTAGTATTACTCTCAGTTCTCTCAGGACAAGGATTATACCCTATATCCTTATAATGTGAAAAATGAGCTACTCTTTTTATACCCTGCTTGTTAAAATTACTTGATTTCTTAAAGAAAACAGCTTGATGACAAAATTTACATTTTAATAATAGATTTTTATACGATTCATAGTTGAGTCTATCATCACCTGATGTGATTTCTTCATTTAATAAAATAGAAAATACGTTTTTCTTCATAAAAATTGACTCAAATTTTGTAATGGTTTAACACATTAAAACTAATAATAAATTAAATAATTATTATGAGTTTTTTCTATTTATTTATAGGCAGTTGTAAGTCCAGAGCCTAAAGCCAATATAATATCATATCTCTATTAAACATTTACTATTGACATAAACCACTACAAACAATTAACCCGCTAGACTCCAACACTGGCGGGTTAATTGTTTGTGACCGCTCTGAACCGCTCCGAGCGACCGCGCTAGACCCGCAACACTCCCACCGCTCCAACCGTGGTTAGGTGCAATTGTGCCAGCCGTGGCAGTCCTCACCATTCAATCTACCTCAAACTCACCCACACCGCGCTATATGGTGCAATTTTGGAGCCGTGGCAGCCGTGCCAGCCGTCGGAGATGTCGAGCCGATCGCCCTGTCTCGATCGGACAGTGCTACCCAGCTTGTTAATTCAATGAAAATCACTGCGACCGCCGCTTCCCTCGGATGTGTAAATATTTTAATAACAATAGCAATCCTGGAAGGTAAAAGATGACACAAGTCCACAAACAGAAACTTACCTTTGAAGAGTACCTCACCTATGAGGACGACACCGACAACCGCTACGAATTAATTGATGGAGAGTTAGTAACATTGCCACCAGAATCGGGCCCCAACAATTTCATTGCTAACTATCTACTATTCACTCTGGCTAGTAGCGGGTTCATCCCACTGAGGCTGATCAGAACACATATGTGCGAAATCCAAGTTCCGATCCTGCGGGAGGGCGACGCAGCTAACCGCTACCCAGATTTGGTGGTTTTGCGCCCCGAACACATCTTGCTGACAGCAACCAGGCTAACCATCACCCAAACTATGCCACCTCCTCAGTTGGTTGTCGAGGTTGTTAGTCCAGGTAGAGTTGGGCGCGATCGCGATTACATTAGTAAACGAGCTCAATATGCAGCGCGGGGTATCCCTGAATATTGGATTGTTGACCCTCAAGAGGAGAGAGTAGCGGTACTACGACTAGAATCAGGTGAGTATGTCGAAGTTGGGGTTTTTCAAGGGGAACAAGCGCTGATATCGCCGACTTTTCCGCAGTTGAATTTAACGGCTGGACAAGTTTTGGGAGGAGAGTTTCAGTTGTAGAATGCGCCAAATTGCATAATTTTCACCTAAGCTACCTTGGGGCAAATTTCGACTTTGACAGTCATACCTACTTTATTGAGCATTGCAATCAGACTGTCAACGGAAAACTGCCCTATTTTACCTTGAGTTAGAGCTTTGATTCGATCGTTGGACTGTTGGAGATGTTGAGCCGTTTGATCGAGAGTCCAACCGCGCTCTTTAATCTGATGAGTCAGGGCGAGAATTAGTTGCGATCGGATTAGTAAGTTATCAGCTTCTTCAGATGAGAATCCGAGGTCTAGAAAGATATTATCGACTGCTTGGGTAATAGTATTTTCGCTCATTGTTCCGGTTCTCTTGAGTTTAAACGATTTTGTAACAAATCTTGGTAGCGTTTCTGCCCAACTTCGATATTTTTCTGAGCTGTTTTCTGAGTTTTCTTTTGGAAGGCATGGAGCACATAAATAGCTTCTTCAAATCTAGCAATATAGAAAACCCGATAGGCATTTTCTGTCCGAATCCGAATTTCTTCAACGCCTTTACCTACGATCGACATCGGTTTAAAGTCTGGTGGTTGTATGCCCTGCTGGAGAGTCCAAAGTGAAAAACCGGCTTCTTTTCGGGCATCTTCAGGAAGAGATTGGATTTCTTCGCGGGCAGGGCCAACCCACCGAATCGGCTTGATGGTCATCGAGTTTGTTGAGAATCGAATACTGTGACAATTATACTCAAGTATTGCCTTAAGTATTTTATTTCTTCAGCGCTCTATGTCGGTTAGTTCAGCCACCGATTTGAGACATGGTGCGGCTGTAATTTCCTTGAGTAGTTCCCGAATCTCGCTGCTTGAAATTAATCTCCGGTTTAATCTCTAATATGTGCCGCACTCGATCGCGCAATTCGCCTGTAGACACCCCATCCCGTAAAGCAGTTTTTAAGTCAATTTGCCCCGTTTCGTTCAGCAGACAAGGCCGCAGCCACCCGTCAGAAGACAAACGCATCCGGTTGCAGCGATCGCAAAAACACTCGGACATTTGGCTGATAAATCCTAAAGTGCCCTTGGCCCCCGGAATTTGAAACACATCCGCCGGCCCATTTCCGCGCACACCCGACTCGGCTAACCCGTATTTGTCGCTAATTTGTTGTCGCAATTCGGCTGATGCTACCCAACCTTTATCGCCAAATAACTCCCCATTGCCGATCGGCATAAACTCAATAAATCGAACGTGCCAATTCCGGTTAATTGTTAGCGCCGCTAAATCCAATATTTCGCTGTCATTCACACCGGGAATTACCACAACATTCAGTTTCAGCGGGTCGAATCCTGCTTGATAAGCCGCTTGAATTCCCTCCCAAACCTGCGTCCATCGCGATCGTCCCCGACTACCAATTATCTTATCAAACGTCTCTGGTTCCAAGGAATCCAAACTAATATTAATCCGGCGCAAACCAGCTTTGTAGAGATTTTCCGCCATTCCCGCCAACAAAAAGCCATTAGTTGTCATTGACAAATCTCGCGTTTCGGGCATCGAGGCGATCGACCTCACCAAATCCACCACCCCAGGCCGCAGCAGCGGTTCCCCTCCTGTCAAGCGAAACTTGGTAAATCCCACGGGTATAAAAACTTCCCGCAGCAGAGTTAGCAATTCCGAGTGAGTTAACAACTGCTGCTGCAATACATAGTCCAACTCGCTACCTTCCGGCATACAGTAGAGACAGCGGAAGTTGCAGCGGTCTATCAAGCTAATCCGAAGGTAGTCTACGGTATCCATGTCAATAGTTTGTAATATTATTTAATTATAAATGGCGATCGCATTTTCTGCAATTATTGATAGAAAGCAAAAAACCTGCATCGATTTCTCTCTCTTCTCTTACTCTGTGCTCTCTGCGCCCTCTGCGGTTAATAAAAAAAATCTAGTTTGCAAGTCTATACATCTATGACATTCTTTGAATTTGAAGCTGATTTTGTCGAAGCTTTACGCTGCATTCCGATGCAAGTACGTCTCAAATTAGATACTTGCGGCATTAAATTGAAGTTGCAGGATTGGAATCATTTCAACCAAGCAGAACGGCAAAGTCTTGTAGAGTTACCTTGCTTGACAGAAGCAGAAATTATTGATTACCGAGAAAAGCTAAACCAAGTATTAATTCAACAGACAGGCAAACCGGGAACTGATTTGGCGGTTGATGAAAATCCCCCCTGGATGGATGCTGCAACTGTACCGGAGTCGGTTTCAGCAAAAGCGCAAGAGCTCGGCGTGACAATTTCTTTGGCCCAGTGGGCGAGTTTGCAGCCGCTACAGCGATTTGCTTTGATTAAGCTTAGTCGATCGAGCCACGAGAATAAAAACTTTCTCCCGGCGCTTCAAGAGTTTAAGGTTATTGAATGAGATCGAATTAGAATTAACTCTTGAAGCGCGCAGAGGCAGACGAGGGAGAGTTACCTCATCGATTCGGGCGATCGGTCTCTGTCCCATCTCACTAAGTGAGGCTTAATTAGTGAGAATCAGGAGAACAATGTGTAACCAAGTGCGGTCTGGCGGTAGGAGAGGTAGGGTGAGGTCGATCGGACATTTAACGGCTTGAGGTTTCCGAAGCGCCAGACACCAAATTCCGAAAATATGATTAATTTTATTTTAAGTATTGTTACCGCAGCGTGGTATTATTTTTCTGAGTTTGCAAAGCACTCGCCTGCTACCTGCATTAGTTTCTGAGCTTCGTGAACACGCAAAACACACCCACCGAACCCACACCAGCAACCGAGGATATTCCTCAAGCTGGCACAGTCTCAACAGTCTCGACAGTCTCGTCCGAGACAACGAATCCCATGCAAGACTTTTATCGCCTCCAACAAGAGTTGTTGGCGTACACCCTTGCTTTTACGGCGATTATTTTTATCTCCGTTTGGATTTTTTACTCCCTCAACATTGCCCTGAATTATTTGCTTGGGGCGGTCACCGGTGTGGTTTACTTAAAGATGTTGGCTAGAGACGTTGAACGAATCGGCAGCCAAAATCAACGCATCAGCAAGACAAGGCTCGGTTTGTTTTTCGCGGTGATGATAGTAGGAACACAGTGGAATCAGCTACAGATTTTACCGATATTTTTGGGATTTCTGACTTACAAAGCTGCGCTGATGGTTTACGTGATCCGAAGTGCATTAGCACTAGATTACAGGTAAGTCAGGTAAGAAGAGCAAAACTCAACTCATCGATTTGTATGGGGAAGCCCGTTGAATGGCAATGCTTGACGTTCTAAACACCTTTAATCGTTTCCCCCTCGCCAAATTGGAAGTTGGCCAGCAGTTGTACTGGCAACTCGGCAATCTGAAAGTTCATGGACAGGTTTTTCTAACCTCGTGGTTTGTAATTGCTGTTTTAGTCGTAGTTTCGATTTTAGGAACCAGCAAAATCCAGCGAATTCCCAGCGGAATGCAAAATTTTATGGAGTATGCGCTGGAATTTATTCGGGACTTGGCTAAAAACCAAATTGGGGAAAAAGAATATCGCCCTTGGGTACCGTTTATTGGTACATTATTTCTGTTCATCTTTGTGTCAAACTGGTCTGGTGCTCTAATTCCTTGGAAGCTGATTAAGCTGCCATCAGGCGAATTGGGAGCTCCTACCGCTGACATCAACACGACGGTAGCATTTGCACTGCTGACTTCTCTAGCATATTTTTATGCAGGTCTCAGCAAAAGCGGCTTGGGGTATTTCGCCCACTATGTTGAACCGGTGCCTTTCATGTTGCCGTTCAAAATCATAGAAGATTTCACTAAGCCTCTGTCCCTAAGTTTCCGTTTGTTTGGCAACATTCTTGCGGACGAATTGGTGGTCGGAGTGCTAGTGTTGCTAGTGCCTTTATTTGTTCCTCTGCCAGTGATGGTTCTGGGACTATTTACCAGTGCAATTCAAGCTTTGATTTTTGCAACCTTAGCCGCAGCCTACATAGGTGAAGCTCTAGAAGGCGGTCACGGCGAAGAACACCACGATTAACTAACGATAAACGGCGAAGAATGAAGGAGGAAAAAGAAAAATTCTGAGCTCAAACTTCCTCCCGTTAAATCGGACAATTCTGTAGACTATCTGTTCTCAATTTTGTACTTTAGATAAGGAAAATCATCATGAACCCAACAGTTGCTGCCGCTTCCGTAATTGCCGCCGCTTTGGCAGTAGGTTTAGCTGCAATCGGCCCTGGCATCGGTCAAGGTAATGCAGCAGGTCAGGCTGTAGAAGGGATTGCCCGTCAGCCGGAAGCAGAAGGTAAAATTCGCGGCACCTTGCTGTTGAGTTTGGCGTTCATGGAAGCGCTCACAATTTACGGTTTGGTCGTAGCCCTAGTGCTGCTGTTTGCCAACCCCTTCGCATAATAATTTGAAATTTTAGATTTGAGGTTTTGGCGATTCTAATCCAAAATCTCAAATCTAAAATCGATTAAGCGAATTAGATGGAAGCCGTCAAAAAATCATGATGCACTGGACAGTATTACTAGCAGTTGAAGAAGCGGCTAAGGAAGGGGGACTGTTTGATCTAGATGCTACGCTGCCTCTGATGGCGGTGCAGTTTTTAATTCTAGTCGCAGTCTTGAATGTAATTTTTTACAAGCCGCTGAGCAAGTCAATTGACGATCGCGCCGATTACATTCGCAACACTCAAGTATCCGCCCAAGAACGCTTGGCAAAAGCTCAGCAACTAGCGCAGCAGTACGAGCAAAAACTGGGAGAAACTCGCAAACAGTCTCAATCAGTAATTGCTGCTGCTCAAGCTGATGCCCAAAAAATTGGGGCAGCAAAAGTAGCTGAGGCTCAACAAGAAGCTCAAGTCGCGCGAGAAAAGGCTGGGCAAGAAATAGAGCAGCAAAAGCAAGAAGCAATGCGCTCACTAGAACAACAAGTAGACGCGCTCAGCGGCCAAATTCTCGAAAAGCTATTAGGGCAGTCGCTGGCCAAATAGCGAGACCGAAGAGTTTTAGATTTTTGATGGAATCTCAAATCTAAAATCGCTTCACCCAATCTGCACGCGCAATTATGGAAGAGTATCATGGGGACTGTTTTATTGCTAGCCACAGAAGCTAGCGGCGAAGGTGGTTTCGGTTTAAATTTCGATATTTTAGAAACCAACCTGATTAACCTGGTCATTATTATTGCAGTGCTGTTTTATTTCGGGCGCGGATTTGTAGGTAAAATCCTGACAGAGAGGCGTTCGGCTATCCAAGAGGCGATTCAAGAAGCAGAAAAACGCCAAAAAGATGCAGCAGCAGCTCTAGCAGAGCAACAGCAAAAATTGACTCAAGCGCAAGCAGAAGCGGAACGAATTCGTGCCGCTGCTGAAGAAACTGCCAAGAAAGCAAAAGAAGCAATTCTAGCTCAGGCAGCGCAAGACGTTGAACGCATGAGAGCAACAGCAGGTCAAGAGTTGGAAGCGGAGCGGGAAAGAGCGATCGCCCAACTGCGCTCGGCGGTTGTATCTCTGGCATTAGCAAAGGTGGAAAGCCAGCTAAAAACTAGCTTGGACGACGGCGCTCAACACCAATTAATCGATCGCAGCATTGCGTTACTGGGAGGCTAAAACGTGAGTACAGTCAGCACAGAAGTCTTACAGCCTTACGCATCTGCCTTGATGTCACTGGCTCAGTCCAACAATCTCTCAGAGAAGTTCGGCGAAGACATTCGTTCCTTGCTGAGCCTGCTAGAAGGTTCGGAAGACTTGCGTCAATTTTTAGCCAATCCGCTGGTAAAACCGGATGCTAAAAAAGCCGTGATTCAGCAAATAGCGGGTGAAGAAATGAGCCCCTTGATGCACAGCTTTCTGAAGCTATTAGTAGACAAAGGAAGAATTCTTTTTTTAGAAGGGATTGGCAAACAATACTTGGCAAGGCTCCGAGAACTAAACCAAACAGTATTGGCTGAAGTTACATCGGCTGTCCCGCTTTCAGACGCTCAACAGCAGACTGTTCGCGAGAAAGTGCAGGCGATGACCAGCGCTAGTCAAGTAGAAATTGAAACCAAAATAGACGCAGATTTAATCGGCGGTGTGGTAATCAAAGTAGGCTCTCAAGTAATTGATGCCAGCCTGCGGGGACAATTGCGCCGTCTAGGAATTCGCTTGAATTCCTGATTTAAGGAAGCAGGAGGAAGGAAGAAGGAAGCAGGAAAAAGGAAGAAGGAAGAATAAAACAGGAAGCAGGAATAAATTAATTTCTGTTTTTGAGTTGTTAGTCCCAAAATCTTACTACCAAATCCCTATTCTTTCTTGCCGAAAACATCGACAGACAACTAACAACTGACAACTGACAAATAATAACTAACATGGCAGCAATCAGACCTGACGAAATTAGCAGCATTATTCGCCAGCAAATTGAACAGTACGACCAAGACGTAAAAGTCTCTAACGTCGGTACTGTTCTGCAAGTAGGCGACGGCATTGCTCGGATTTATGGCTTGGATAAAGCTATGTCTGGGGAGTTGCTAGAATTTGCCGACGGCACCGTGGGCATTGCACTGAACCTCGAACAAGATAACGTGGGTGCAGTGTTGATGGGCCAAGGCCTCGGCATTCAAGAAGGTTCGGCAGTTACTGCTACTGGCAGAATTGCTGAAGTCCCCGTGGGTGAAGCAATGTTGGGACGGGTAGTTGATGCTTTGGCCCGTCCGATTGACGGCAAAGGAGAAATTAAAACTACTGAATCTCGCTTGATTGAATCTCCGGCACCGGGGATTGTTTCTCGCCGTTCTGTTTACGAACCGATGCAAACAGGAATTACCGCTATTGATGCGATGATTCCGGTGGGAAGAGGACAGCGGGAACTGATTATCGGTGACAGACAAACCGGTAAAACTGCGATCGCGATCGACACGATTATTAACCAAAAATCGGAAAACGTGATCTGCGTTTACGTGGCGATCGGTCAAAAAGCTTCTACAGTAGCTAACATCGTCAACGTCCTGCAAGAAAAGGGCGCGATGGACTACACGATCGTAGTAGCAGCCAACGCTAGCGACCCCGCAACCCTGCAATACTTGGCTCCCTACACAGGTGCTAGCTTAGCCGAGTATTTCATGTACAAAGGCAAGCACACTTTGGTCATTTACGATGACCTTTCCAAACAAGCACAAGCTTACCGCCAAATGTCCTTGTTGCTGCGCCGTCCTCCCGGTCGCGAAGCTTATCCCGGAGACGTGTTTTACCTGCACTCTCGCTTGCTAGAACGCGCTGCTAAATTGAGCGACGATTTGGGCGAAGGCAGCATGACTGCTTTGCCAATTATCGAAACCCAAGCTGGTGACGTTTCTGCTTACATTCCGACGAACGTAATTTCGATTACCGACGGTCAAATCTTCCTTTCTTCTGACTTGTTTAACGCTGGTTTGCGTCCTGCAGTAAACCCCGGTATTTCGGTATCGCGGGTAGGTTCGGCAGCTCAAACTAAGGCGATGAAAAAAGTAGCCGGTAAGGTGAAATTGGAATTGGCACAGTTTGAAGAACTGGCAGCATTTTCTCAGTTTGCTTCTGACTTGGATAAAGCTACTCAGAATCAATTGTCGCGCGGTCAGCGCTTGCGGGAACTGTTGAAACAGCCCCAAAGTTCGCCTCTGCCGATGAACGAACAAGTGGCTGTAATCTATGCCGGTATTAACGGCTATATGGATGACATTCCTGTGGAAAAAGTCACCAAGTTTACTGTTGGTTTGCGCGACTATTTGCGGACTAGCAAGCCGAAGTACGGCGAAATTGTTCAAGGCGGAAAAGCTTTGACTGATGAAGCTGAGAAGCTGCTGAAAGAAGGCATCACTGAATACAAGCAAAGTTTTCTAGTTTCTGCGTAGACAAGTAGGAATTTTGAACCGCAGATGAACGCGGATTAACGCAGATAATCTGAAGTTAATCTGCGTTACTCTGCGTTAATCTGCGGTTTTAATTAAGAAGATGCGGGCAAGGATGTAAGGAGAAAGTTATGGCAAATCTGAAAACTATTCGCGATCGCATTAAGTCGGTCAAGAACACTAAAAAGATTACAGAAGCAATGCGCTTGGTGGCCGCTGCAAAGGTGCGCCGCGCTCAAGAACAGGTGACTGCTACTCGGCCTTTTGCCGATCGACTGGCCGAGGTATTATACGGTTTGGCGGAACGCTTGCAGTTTGAAAACCTGGATTTGCCGCTGCTGAAAAAACGCGAAGTGCGATCGGTGGGACTGTTGGTAGTTTCGGGCGATCGGGGTTTGTGCGGCGGCTACAACAGCAATATCATCAGATACGCCGAAAATCGCGCTAAGGAAATCAAAGCTGAAGGCTTAGACTACAAATACGTGTTGGTAGGACGCAAAGCTACTCAGTATTTCCAGCGCCGCGAACAGCCGATTGATGCTACTTACGCTAACTTGGAACAAATTCCCACAGCACCGGAAGCAGCCATGATTGCTGACGAATTGCTTTCTTTGTTCCTGTCGGGAACTGTGGACAGAGTTGAGTTAATTTACACCAAGTTTGTGTCGCTAATTAGTTCGCGTCCGGTAATTCAAACCTTGCTGCCCCTCGACCCCCAAGGTTTGGAAACTCCTGATGATGAAATCTTCCGCTTGACATCGCAAGGCGGACAGTTTCAAGTATCGCGCGAGAAGGTTGCTTCACCTACGAAGAGCTTGCCCAGAGACATGATTTTCGAGCAAGATCCGGCGCAAATTCTGGAGGCTCTTTTGCCCTTGTATTTGAACAACCAATTGCTGCGGGCTTTGCAAGAGTCTGCTGCTAGCGAGTTGGCGGCGCGGATGACGGCGATGAACAATGCTAGTGAGAATGCTAGCGATTTGATTGGTAGTTTGACGCTGACTTATAACAAGGCGCGGCAAGCGGCAATTACTCAGGAAATCCTAGAAGTTTGCGGCGGTGCTGAGGCTTTGAACGGTTAGGTTAGGGTTGACAATTTGTTGATTTTATGGTATGCGTCTGAGGTAACTCAGGCGCTTTTTTTAAGCAAAGGAGGACACGGCAATGCCGTTTCCCTACCCAAAATAATCAATCTTTCTCGCTCGGATGTAACCATCACCGATTAATTGTAGGGAAACGGCACTGCCGTGTCCTGACTGTGGGTAATATCAATTCCGATGCCACCGAATTTTGGATTAGACTATCTTCCTGCGTTCCTCTAACCACCGCTGAAATGACTTCTGACTTTCTCCAGATGGTTTACCGAGAATAATATTTTTGATGCTAATGTCTTCCTCAATATCAGGCCAGTGGATTCCATCATTTCCACCAATAAATCGCCAATTATTGCGTGCGTTTGGTGTGCTATGCAATAGCCGAGGATACCAAGCTAAAGGAACAGAAATAGTACGACCATGGGATAGATCGACTGTTAGCGCGTCGTCTGTAACAACTACGTTTTGTGCTTGGGGAATTTCTAACAACTCAACCATTAAAGAAGTCATTCCAACCCGCTAATAACTGCGATCGACTATTCCTGCACAATTTCATACAAATCTTCGATCGACAAATCAAAAGTCCTCGCCAACTTGTGCAAGGCGGTCACATCAACAGTTGCTAATCCAGGCGATCGGGCATAGGTTCTGAGCGTACTGTAGACTACTCCCGATCGCTCTGAAACTTCTTTTAGAGTCCAGCCTTTCTCGGCCGCAAATTCTCGAACCCGCAACTTAATTAATCCCATAACCTCTTGACAAGTGACTAATATAAGTCATAGAGTTATAATGTAAAAAGCGATCGCCCCCAGGTCTGGAAAACTAAAAAGCGATCGCCTATCCAAATTCAATCCCTTTACAAAAGTTTGCACTCTTTACAAAGGATTTGCTTAGCATCATGTTAACAAAATTTTCGCGAAAATCAACCCCCAGACACAGATTGAGCCGGTTTGTGACGAAAGAGGCGATCGCGCGGCTGCTGAAAATCAAGGTAGAACAAATATATCGCTTCGAGTGCTGGGCGCATATCCTGTACGTGCACGCCAAAGGGATGAGTCGGTTTGTGAGTTATGCCGACTTTCCGCCTGTTTTGGGAGTGGAATCGCCCTCTGGTTTAGATTTTGGTTATTGGAAGCGCCGTTGGGCGAGTCAGAAGGAGAGACACGCGCCGGATTTTTGGGTGGATTTCTATGCGGATAGATTTCAGAAAGCTGTTTGTGTTTCTGAATTGTTGGAGTGGGGGGAAATGGTGGGGGTGATTAAATTGATGTTAAGTGCGATCGGACTGGAGTCGCTGCGAAAGGTTTATGCACAAGAAAAATCTCTGCTGGAACATTTTTAAATTATGAGTAAAACACGGGTGATTAGAAACCAGGTTTTTTTGCGAAAATACGGCATCCCGGCCTTTAACTAAGTGAAAAACCCGGTTTCTTTGCTGTGCGTAACTCTCATAAATCCAATCTCTGCCACAAATATTCAAAAATTGGTTCAAGCTCGACTGCAACAGTTATAATTTCTCCATGCGTTTCCCTCTCTATCCCTTGTTAAGCCCATGAGTAACCTTTCAAACATCCCAGGCGATCGCGGGAATTACAGGCTAAGTCCGATCAGTCTGCGGTTATGCGTTTGGTGGGGTTGCCGCCGTCGGAGTCCAAGTAGGCTTTGATTGAGTTGGCTGATTATGTTTTTAGTCAACTTTATTAGGTGCGATCGCGCAGTTTTAGGGAAGATAATCAAATGGTGGTTTACATCTTGCCTGAAAGTTTTATATCAATTAATTGGAGGTATTTACAATGATTGTTTTTAAAAGATTTGTGATTTTGCAAGACCCTCAAAACAGCTTGGAAAATACAATACATTTTTTATTAAACTGTGAGGAATACTCTTGGGATAAAATTTATTTATTTTCTGCTTTTGTTACTAATGATGGGGTGGACCAAATAGAAAAAATTCTTGTACACCCTTCTTTAAATAAAAATACGGAAGTTATGATTGCTATCGGAACAAAGGATGATTTTAATAAGCCTAGTGATATTCAAAAAATATTAAGTTTATCAACCTCCCAGAAAATCAAGACGAACAATGTTGATTTTATCTGCCCGGAAAGTATTGATGATAAATCTCGTATAATTGATGATGAATCTCATAGGAAAGATAATTTTCATCTCAAAGCCTATTGTTTTTTAGGTAGTAGTATGAAAGCAAAAAGCTCTAATATAGGTTTTTCGATCATAGGGTCATCTAATCTAACTCAGACAGGTCTTAAAGGTAAGGGAGAATTATGTATTAGTATCCAAAACTTAAATTTAACAAACAAATTGATTGAGCATTTGAAAAATAAATATAGTCACTTGCCTCGGTGGAGTCCAGAAATAATTAGGGAGTATGAAATAAAATATGATAAAAAACACCCTCGTAAAGATCAAGCACTGATAACCAGCACACCACAAAATGGTAAATTTATTAAACTAGATGTCTTGACTGATAGTGCTCTTATTGCCAAGGCAACTACCCTGGCTAATGATAGTGAGAATATAGATTATTTTCACTCTTCACTCAAAACTATAAAGCAAGCGAAAGAGGATTTTCGCGAAGGTTCTTTATGCCTCTTATTTTCAACAGAAAACGAGATATTCGAGATTGTTAAAATCGTGTCTCACAGTTCCGATCAAGAAAAGCCAGAAGGATGTTTTGTAAGATTTAAAGTAAATGTAACTTATAAGCTTAGTGAAGATATTTGTGAAATCCTTGAAAAGAAAGAAGAGTATGAAAAGATAAAAATAGCTGAGGAAGAGTATGAGGAATATAGACAAAGGAATCAATACCCTGAATTAGAGTATGCAACTCTAAATATGTTTGAAAACAAAGTTAAGGAATATCAGAAACTGCTCGCCGATCCAAATTATAAAAAAGGGCTAGAAAAAGGTGGGGAGAAGATGCAATCAAAAATTGACGGACTATTAAAAGAAATAGAAAAAATTGACGATCCTAGTTTAAAGGAAAGGCTAAAAAAACTGCTTTAATCCATTTAATGCGCGATCATTGTGTTCTCAATACCAACTTGATTTTACAATGGTTATGGGATAAAATCATCGTCTTTACCGGCCATAATAGTAATAGCAGGTTTCTTGCAAAAGTGCCATTAATTGTCAGAAAATCAAAGAGAATTTATTGTTTCAGAGTTTATACTCATCTTAAGTATTTGCTAAAAGTTTAAGTAACTTCTTTGCTGGTAAGCCTGTAAGATGGCAGATTGAAGGAACTAGAGATAGTGTTAGTATTAGAGTAATAGTAGAACCTGATGGGAGAGGAATCATTGTATTGACTAAGTGAGAAACCCGGTTCTTTTTCTCAAGTGACTTGGCTCATAATGTGCGATAATTCACCAAAATTTTAAATAACCAAAAATGGTGAATAACGGGACTAACCAAACCCCTAAGCAAAATTCGGCTAATTGTGGCAGTATTGATGAATCAGAAAGAGCTTTTGGTGCAACCGAAAGAGCGATTGCTGAATTTCTGGAAAGAGAGGGAAAGAATGTTAAAGCCTTGGTGGAAAAAACCGATGGAGGTAGAAATCCCGATGCTGAGGTAGATGGAAAACCCATTGAATTCAAAAGTCTGGATGCCGGTGCTACAAGCGCGACAGTAAAAAATCAGATCAACAATTCGATTAGACGAGGCGGACAGGCTAGGGATATAATTATAGATGCTATAGCAAGTCTATTTGAGTCGTGAATGTAAAACAACCTGAAACGCTTGTGATGATTGAATCGATTGTTTACAAATCAAATGGTTTTGCTATAGGGTGTCTGGGTTGATAGAGGCTGAAGCTGAACGAGGTTTGCAGAGGGCGAAAAATATTACACGCGGAAAAATTGATAGCGTCCGAATTATTGGCGATATCTATGACATCACTTTTACTGAGTTTCAATAAAGGAGGTTCTTATGTCTCGCACACTAGATATTTTTGTAGACTTTCCGCAGGAAATGGAACATTTAATCAAAGAATTAGAGTTTATATTGGCTCTAAAATTAGAGCTGGTTTCTGATGGCATTGACCACTGGTATGAGTTTCGTAACTCAACAATCACTCTTACAGTAGGAAAGTATGATTTTGAAAATGATAAAGAACTCAACTTTGAAGAATACCCTTACAACCTATCAATCAGAGCGCTGAACATCTCGAATGAACTTGATAGAAAAAAGTGGCGACATGAGTTTGCTAGTTATGTTCTCCACAAGTTGAAAACTACCGAAAGGTATCGTTTAATGCTGGTGGATGACTTACAAGTGAAGTTAGAGGAGTTTGCGCCATTGGTGAAGGTTTGATCGAACATCATACAGGCAAGTTCTGAAACCGATTTGTAAAAACGAGGAAATGACTATGGTCACTGCTACTGCTGTACAGGATAATTTTACTTTAGAAGAGTTCATCACCGAGCCGCCCGACAACATGGAAGTGGTAGACGGCCAACTTGTGGAGAAAAATGGCATGACACTAAAGACGGGTAAAATTCAGTTAAGCCTGGGGGATGCTTGGAAAAATTACAAAGATTCTAGCGGACAAGGTGGAGAGGCTTATGTCGAGGTTCCTTGCCGTACCAACCGACAAATTCGCCGCCCTGATGTCGCTTATCTCACACCCGAATTAGTGGCACAATTTGGCAATCTTGCCACTTTACCCCAAAGTTTCCCTTTAATTGCCGAAATAGTTTCACCCACTGATATCGCTGAAGATGTTTTTCTCAAAGCACAGGAATATTTAGAATCTAGCTGTCAGGAAGTCTGGTTAGTTTTTCCCGAAAGCCGTTTAATATTCGTGATGACTCAAAATCAAATATTGACATTTCGATCCGGCGATACCGCCAGCACCCAACAAATCCTGACAGGTTTTAGCATCGATGTCGATCGATTGCTAGCTTAAACTAAATTCTACAACCTTTCATTTAGCAGCACGCAACACAAAACTCTCCTCTACCCGTTGCACCAGTTCTTAAATCAAATTGCTACAATATTTTTAAGACTCCCCCAGGCCGCCTTCGCGGACTTCGTTTGTAGAGCATCGGAATTCTATTCGGTGGTATTGAATTAATATCCCACCCTTATCGGAGCAAACCGCCATGTCAGACGACTTTTCCTTAGACGAGCTTTTAAATAGAAGTTATTACGCCTTCAAAGACGCAGAAAACCAAGTGGGACAGTGCAATGTTTTAGTCATCGGCAAAACTGGTGTCGGCAAAAGTACCCTAATAAATTCCGTTTTTCGCCAACGCTTAGCAGAAACCGGAGTCGGCCGCCCCATAACTCAAGGCATTCGCCAATATACCAAACCGAATTGCCCAATTACAGTCTACGATACTCCCGGACTCGAACTCAACGCCGAACAAATTAAAGTTATTCAATTAAACGTTGCTAAACTGATTGAAGACCAAAGACTCCTGCACCCAAAAGAACACATTCACGTCATCTGGTACTGCATCAATCACAGCGCCAATAGAATAGAATCTGTCGAGGAAAACTGGCTCAAAGAAATGGAAGTCAAAGATGTACCAGTTCTTTTAGTGCTGACTCAGACGACATCTAAAAAGCCGGGCGAGTTTTTCAAGCAACTGGAACACATGAATTTGCCAGTCAGTCAAATTATCCCCGTCATGGCTGAGCCGGAAGAAATTGATGAGGATTATACAGTAAAATCTCACGGTTTAGATAAGTTGGTAGATGCAACTTTTCAACTGCTGCCGGAAGTAGCTAAAAAAGCTTTTGTTAAAGAACAAATTGCTAATATTGCGCTCAAATCCGATATGGCATTTAAGTATCTAAGTGCTTATGTTGCAGGTTCTGCAATTGTCGGTGCGACTCCTGTACCGTTTGCTGATGCGCCGATTTTGATGACGATGCAAACGGCAATGATTGCTAATATTACTGTAATTTTTGGAATGCCCTTTGATAAGGGGTTTATTTCGGCGATGCTGTCTGCTATTAGCGGCGCTGGCGGGGTTACTGCTGTCGGCAGAAGTATTGTTACTAATTTGATTAAAATGATTCCTGGTGCGGGTACAGTTGTCGGCGGTGCTATCTCCGGTGCAACCGCAGCAACTCTCACGCTTGCTCTAGGTTTGGCTTACATTGAAGTGCTTAAAGCTTACATGAAAGCTCAAGTTAATGGCGAACAACTTTCTTTGCAACAGTTAACCAAGATGTTTGTGGAAATGTACAAGGAGTATGCTAGTTCTGGGCGTAAAACTTTGAAGGAT
Source organism: Microcoleus sp. Pol12B4 (assembly GCF_036701385.1). Lineage (NCBI taxonomy): Bacteria > Bacillati > Cyanobacteriota > Cyanophyceae > Oscillatoriales > Microcoleaceae > Microcoleus > Microcoleus sp. Pol12B4. The sequence goes on from NZ_JAUBQR010000073.1 coordinate 18,578, forward strand.
GAGCAACCGAATCCACCTAAGCCTCCCAATCAAATTAATATTGAGTAAATTGGGCATGGGGCATGGGGCATAGGGCATAGGTTATTTGTTAGTTCCAATTCCCAATTCCCAATTCCCAATTCCCAATTCCCAATTCCCAATTCCCAATTACCCATTACCAATTGATTGCTACAATATGAGTGAATTCTGCAAAAGGGAGTAAATGGCTATGGTAATGGCTGCCGTTTTATCAGAAAATGTTTCTCTAGAAGACTTTATGGCGAATCCCCCCGACGATATGGAATGGGTGGACGGGCAAATTGCGGAGAAAAATGGCATGACAGTAAAACACAGTCGCATCCAATCTAAACTAGATTATTCTTGGAGAAGTTATAAGATATCTAGCGGGCAAGATGGCGAAGTCTATACGGAGGTTCCTTGTCGTACTGACAGGCGAGTGCGCCGTCCTGATGTAGCTTATCTGACTCCTGAACTTGTTGCTCAATTTGGCGATGTTCCTACTTTGCCTCAAAGTCCGCCCTTAATTGCTGAAATAGTTTCTCCTACTGATAGTGCGGAAGAGATTTTTCTTAAAGCACAAGAGTATTTAGATTCTGGTTGTCTGGAAGTTTGGATAGTTTTTCCAGAAAGTCGCTGGATAATGATAATGACTCAAACTCAAAAGTTAACCTTTAACCAGGGTTCTACAATCAGCACTCAGTTAGTGCTAGCGGGTTTTAGTGTTGCTGTTGAGGAGTTGTTGGCTTGAAGGCAAAAATTAGTTACGTATAAGTGCTTTCTGGCCGAGTTCGCCCGTGATCCTCGTGATAATTTGTGAATAAGTCATTGACAAAATGCCACTCACCCCAGGCAATTAATAAAAATTTTTAGCAATAAAAAGTGCAGTTGTAAAGTTGCACAAAATCACCAAGAGCGGTAAAATACTCAGTGCTTTGTTTGCAAATTTACCGTAAATTCCAATTGGGAATTAAAACCAATCATTGAAATATGTCTAAGACTTACACTGTTGAATTGATCCACCAAGGCTCTACCTATACCGTAGAAGTGCCCGAAGATAAACAAATTCTGCAGGTGGCCAACGCTGCGGGCATTGATCTGCCTAACTCTTGCAATGCGGGGGTTTGTACTACTTGCGCTGCTAAAGTTATTGAGGGTGAAGTTGAGCAAGTTGATTGCATGGGCGTCAGTCCCGAACTTCAGGCAGAAGGTTATGTGTTGCTGTGCATTGCTTATCCCCGATCGAACTTGAAGATAGAAACCGAAAAAGAAGACATTGTGTACGATCGCCAATTCGGTAAATCCTAGGACTAAGCTAAAATTGAGCTAAGTACCGATCACAGTAAAACCACTATGGATCGCCCGATGACTACCCATTTCATTTCCGCAGAAGTTGACCTCCACGATACCGCCGAAGAATTGCACTCGGCGATTGAAATTGAACTGCAAAAGCACGGCGAACCCCTGCGGTGGGCAGTCACAGACGTGGATGTCGATCGGCAAAAGGCTGTGGTAGAAGGCTACGTGCTCGTGGAAGCATCCCCCGCAACAGTGTGAACCGGCGCCCTTTAACAGTGGTTTTGATAGTCCCCACAGGCGTTGGAGCCTCGATGGGGGGCTTTGCAGGAGATGCGCTGCCCGTGGCTAGGGCGATCGCCCAAATTTCAGACACCCTGATCACTCACCCCAACGTCCTCAACGGCGCTCAACTTTATTGGCCGATACCTAACGCTCTCTACGTTGAAGGTTACGCCCTTGACAAATTTGCTGCCGGATGCTGGGGCTTGCAACCAGTACATCAAAATCGCATCGGCTTAATCCTCGATGCCGGCATTGAACCAGACTTGCAGTTGCGCCACTTGCAAGCCGTTGATGCTGCTAGAGCTACATTGGGTTTGAATATAACCGATTGTGTTTTAACCGATCGCCCTCTGCAAGTAGAATTGCGTATTTCCGAATCAGGGGCATCTTGGGGGACGATCGGCAATCCAGACAGTTTATTGCGCGCTGCAGAAAAATTGATCGAACAAGCAAGAGTAGAGGCGATCGCAGTTGTGGCCAGATTTCCCGACGATGAAGGCAGCCTCGCCCTCGAAAACTACCGCCGCGGCAAAGGAGTTGACCCCCTCGCCGGCGCGGAAGCTGTAATCAGCCACCTCGTCGTCAGGACGTTTAAAATCCCCTGCGCCCACGCCCCTGCGCTTTCCCCACTTCCCCTCGATCCGCACCTGTCCCCGCGATCGGCTGCTGAGGAAATCGGCTATACTTTCCTACCTTGCGTGCTTGCCGGCCTCAGCAAAGCTCCTCAATTGGTAGCGCCAGAAAGCCAGCAGCACAATCAATTATCAATTACCGCTGATCGAGTCGATGCGGTGGTGATACCCGCCACAGCCTGCGGTGGCAGTGCTATTCTGAGTTTGAGTGGGCGATCGTCCGTACAAATCATCGCTGTCGGCGACAACAAAACCCAGATGCAGGCGACTCCAGAAAAACTCGGAATCAAAGCTTTGCAGGTAAACTCATATTTAGAGGCGATCGGAGTGTTGGTCGCTTTGCGATCCGGCATCAGTCCAGCTTCCTTGGGTGCAGACATCTCCTCCCTGCGTTGTTTGTCTGACTCAACAAAACAAATCTAAAATCTCAAACCTCAAATCTAAAAGTGATTAAGTGGCAGAAAAAATTCCCGAAAATCCTGAAATTGAACCCTTGACGCGCACCCAAGTTTTAGTAGCAATGGGCGTGACAGCAATTATGTTGCTGGCGGTAGCTAAATTGTGGTTGCTATTTGGATCGGTATCGCTTTTGCCAGTCAAATTAATAGGAATCGACTTGATCAAAGGATGTGCGATCGGACTGGCAATTACAGGCGGAAGTGCGATCGTTTATCAACTCTGGCCGGGTTATCGCCGGAGTGCGGATGTTTACTTAGAAGTAGTGCTCAAACCTTTGTTTTGGCCGGATTTAATTTGGCTGGGACTGCTGCCCGGACTTAGCGAAGAATTGCTATTTCGAGGCGTGATGCTGTCTGCTTTGGGATTGAATGTTACCGGTTTAGTTTTATCGAGTTTTTGTTTCGGCATTCTGCACTTGGGAGGCATGGATCAGTGGCCTTATGCTGTTTGGGCAACGGCTGTCGGATTGCTGTTGGGTTACAGCGTTTTAGCTACTGGGAATTTGTTAGTGCCAATTACGGCTCATATCTGTACGAATTTGATTTCTAGCTGTGTTTGGAAGTGGGAACACAATGGGGTGAAGCGGTAGAGCGATCGCACTACAATATTGAGGTCGGGGCGGGTACACCCGTATCTCTGCTTAATAACCAAAGTATTTTTAAACCCGCCCCCACCCAGCGACAAAATTTTATTAGGGTCACACTTACCGGACACGAGATTTGAAAACTTTGTTAAGGTAGTTTATAACTGCTCGATCGCACAATCAACTCACCTTGACTGGGGTCGCGGCTGAAAATAAAAGCTCCTTCTTGAGTTTCGCCGCTTGACAAAAAATCAATTTGTTGGTCGCCGGATTCCAAGACTTCGCCGTTGACGCGCAGTTCGGCAATAATTTGCACTGATTCGGCTGTTTCGCCGCCCGTGTTAGTTACTGTAAACGGCACGTAAAATTGCCCTCGAGTTTCGCGAATTGGCGAGTTGCGAGTGACGGAAATAATCGGAGGTTCCTGCTTTTTAGCCAGCCAGTTGTAGAGTACGAGTCCGGTGAGGGTAAAAAGGATCAAGCAGGCGATCGCAAATGTCGCCCATTCAGCAGGAGTTCTTTTTTGTTGCTGTTCGTTATTACTTTCACTCATACTGCCAACCTCCCCGCGGCGCCGCCAATAGTCGCGGGCAATCCCAATACTAACGTATAGCTCAACCAAATCGACCACGGGTCGTCAAAACTGAGTTTTTGGAAGAAAAACATCATAAATGCAGAAGCCGCCAGCGACACTAAATACGCCATAACTGTTTCGCTGAGGGGACGCTGAAAAATCCCTTGCTGTTGCTGCCGTTTTGCTTGATAAGTAAAGCCTGCTACAAATACAATACCGTAGGAAATTAGCAGCGAAGCGGCGATAATTGCTAATTGCCAAGGCGGTGAAATACCTGCCGCTAGCATGGGAATTTCGTCAGTTGGGGCGATGTTGAAAGCAATGATCATCGCGCCGATTAAAGTAGCGCCGATATCTGCTACAGTTGGATTGATTGTAGGTTCCTTTTCGCTGTCTGAGCTTTGATAGCGATCGCCGCTCAAGAAACCGCTTGCTAGGGCAACTCCCAAGGCAAACGGCAGACCTTCAAAGATGATTTTCCCCAAAGTTTCTTGCAGCGGAGTCTCCAGCGTAATTTCCCTGAGCAAAAATAAGACAAAAGCCGCGCAGACAATGCCGATGGCGATCGCTTCTACGGTATCGATTGCAGCATCTAGCCAGCGGATGTCCTTAGTTTTGCGAAAACCTTCAGTGCGAGTCAGCAAGAAAACGACGATAAAGGTAGTTGCGATGGCGATCGACATTTCCGCTGGTTTAGTATACGAACCGATCCACCAAACCTCCATCGTATAAAGCAGGGGAATCCCGAATAAAAAGCCGCCAGATGCACCTCTAATGATGTCGTTTAGTTCATTTGACCACTGATTTTTGCGTCTTTTTGATTTCTTCATTTTTTAGTAAAAACGTACCTCAAAAAAGGCAATCTATAATTTAACATATTTCAAGTGTTATCGTAGATAGCATTTGCACTCAACTTTGTGCATAATCTATTAAAAATTACTGTCTATAAATTCCCGCCTGAGTACAAATTGCTCTCACTGCCGCTGATTTTATTTGATCGTGGTTAGGCATTACTAACGGAGTCTCCGTGCCCTCCTGATTTTATCGCACTATGACAATATATTCGCGTTCTCTAATAATCCGAAAACCCAACAAGTGAAATATTCTGATGACTCGTCTTTTAGGATCATCGACAGGAAAGTTCGACATTAAATAGCCACCTCTGCTTTTACTAAAAAAGTCTCATCGCAGGTGATTCGTTTTCCATTGTTTCTTTGCCAAATACTTCGATGTAGCAACGAATAGCTGCCTTGACATCAGCTAAGGCTTCTTCATAGGTGTCACCTTCACTAACTACGGCACCTTTGATACCAAGGGCATAGGCTACATAACCATCGAAATGTTTTTCACTGATGATTTTAAATTGTTTCATCTTCGCCTTTTTATTTTTAAACTCACTTAATTCACCACACCCGCGCGATCTCATAAGAATCAAAATAAAGGCATGAGTGTCCAACAACATCCTCATTCCATATACTCCTTAAATTCTTCTAGCGGTTCGTCAAAATCATCCGCCATCTAAACCATTCCTTTAGCACTTCCTGCTTGCCGATTGGGTTTAGTTTGTTTGGGAATTCCTACCAATTTTACAACAGGCTCGTTATCTTTACTAATCGAAACTTCTTTACCTATCATCGCCACTTCGATTAATTCCAATTTTTTTTAGCCTCAATAGTGTCTACTAGATATATATCTTGTGCCTCCTTAATATCAATCTACAACATCACCATTCTAACTCAATTCGATAAATCCTCTTCCTCCAAATCCACAGGCTGAAACTCTAAATCACCAGGCTGCAACTGAGCCGGAGTAGCCGGAATCGCCGCAATAATTGCATCGATTACTTTAGCCACCGGAATAATATCCATCCCCAACTCCGGCACCGGTTGATTCTTAGGAATAATCGCCCTTTTGAAACCCAATTTCGCCGCCTCCCTCAGCCGCAATTCTAATTGGGAAACCGGCCGCACCTGTCCCCCCAAACCCACTTCTCCAAGCAAAACTGTGCGTGCATCGATTACCCGATCGCGAAAACTGGCGACAACGGCGATCGCAACTGCCAAATCCGCCGCCGGTTCATCCACCTTCAGCCCACCCACCGTCGCCAAAATCACATCTAATTTAGATAAAGGAATCCCCACCCTTTTCTCCAAAACAGCTAAAATTTGCTGCAATCTAGCATTGTCCACACCAGTAGTAGTGCGGCGCGGCGAACCGAAACTTGCAGGGCTAACTAACGCCTGAATTTCCACTAAAATCGGTCGAGTTCCTTCGCAAGTAACAGTCGTCGAAGTACCGGGAGAAAATTCATCTCTATTCCCTAAAAACAACTCCGACGGATTATCTACTTCTCGCAAACCGTGGGCTACCATTTCAAAAACACCGATTTCGTGAGTCGCGCCAAAACGGTTTTTCATCGATCGCAAAAGCCGATGAGAAGCAAAGCGATCGCCCTCAAAATACAGTACAGTATCTACCAAATGTTCCAAAACCCTCGGCCCGGCCAAAGCTCCATCTTTCGTAACGTGACCGACAATAAATAAAGTAATATTTTCCCTTTTCGCTACCTGCATCAAAGCCGAAGTACATTCCCGCACCTGAGCCACCGAACCCGGAGCCGATGTTAAACTAGCAAAATAAATAGTTTGGATACTATCAATCACCGCTACATTCGGTTTCAGCGCTTCCAACTCCCGCAAAACAACTTCTAAATCCGTCTCGGGAAGCAAATAGAAATTCTCCGCTGAATTGTCCTCGGAATCCGTTTTAGCTTCCCCATTGCTGCGGGATTTATGCCCGCCGTTGCTTGACAACTCAACCGGATTAGCCACGCCTAAACGCTGCGATCGCAACTTCACCTGCTGGCCGGACTCCTCCGCACTGACATACAGTATCCGATCCTTGCGGGCCAACATATTCGCCACCTGCAACAGTAGCGTCGATTTCCCGATTCCCGGTTCCCCCCCAATCAACACCAGGGATCCGGGAACAATCCCGCCTCCCAAAACTCGATCGAGTTCCCCGTAACCCGAAGGCCAGCGAGACTGAGTTTGGTCAGCAATCTGCGATAATCTGAAAGATACCCTTGGTTGACCCTTCGACTTATCAGGGGGCGAACCGCCCACTGTCTTAGTTGTCACCCCAGTTAAACCAGCCCGCGGCACACCAGCAGTAGGTTGTTCTATCTGCTCGTCAAAAGAATCCCACTTCTGACAGCTAGGACACCTGCCAAAATATTGTGGTGAATCATACCCGCATTCCCGACAAATATATTGTACTCGAGGCTTAGGCATTGTTTACTATGATAAATAGTCACCCTAACATTTAGAAAAGTCTGAGTTAAAGCAATTATCAAGCTTTCAGACCGATCGCCACACATGATTCAATTTGTGTCTTCTATGATAGGGTACAAAAAAATAACATTATCTGAAATGTAACTTAAGGAGTGCTCGGTAACTTGGAAAACCATAAAGAAAAAATTCTGGTAGTCGATGACGAAGCCAGTATCCGCCGCATTCTGGAGACTCGCCTTTCCATGATTGGCTACGATGTCGTCACCGCTGCTGACGGCGAAGAAGCTCTCGAAACATTTCGCAACACCGAACCCGACTTAGTGGTTTTGGACGTGATGATGCCGAAGCTAGACGGTTACGGCGTCTGTCAGGAGTTGCGCAAAGAGTCAGACGTACCCATCATCATGCTAACCGCTTTGGGAGACGTAGCCGATCGCATCACCGGTTTAGAATTGGGCGCCGACGATTACGTCGTCAAACCTTTTTCTCCTAAAGAACTCGAAGCCCGCATCCGTTCGGTACTGCGAAGGGTTGACAAAAACGGAGCATCGGGAATTCCCAGCTCCGGAGTCATCCACGTCACCAATATTAGGATTGACACCAACAAGCGCCAAGTTTACAAAGGCGACGAACGAATTCGGCTCACGGGCATGGAATTCAGCCTGTTAGAACTGCTTGTCAGCCGTTCTGGAGAGCCTTTTTCGCGATCGGAAATTTTGCAGGAAGTGTGGGGATACACGCCAGAACGCCACGTAGACACCCGCGTAGTGGATGTTCATATCTCGCGGCTTAGGGCTAAGTTGGAAGACGACCCCAGCAATCCCGAATTAATTCTCACCGCCCGCGGCACAGGCTATCTGTTCCAGCGAATTGTCGAAATTGGAGAAGTAGGATAAAGTCAGTTGGCAGTTGGCAGTTGGCATTAGTTAAATTACCAACTACCAATTACCAATGACTAATGACTAATGATTGCTGAGTAATGACTAAATCTGATCCCAATAGAGTTTTGCGGCAATTGCCGTTAGTTGCAGGAGGGTTAGCAGGTACGCTGCTAATGGTCAACCGCTTGCTGACAGAGCAAATCACAGATTCTCAAGCTCGATCGGACGCTTTGGGAGTAATTGTCAGCGCTTTGCTGATTTTAACAGGTTTGCTGTGGCAGCAGGTGCAAGCGCGATCGCCCGATTCCGTAAAACTTATCGGCGAAGAAGGTTTTGAATTTGCGCTGGATTTGCCGGAGGCTGTGAAAATAGAATTAGCCTGGGCGTCGCGTTTGCTATTGACAAATACCGCCACAAGGTCGATCGTAATTGTGTATCAGGGAAAAGTCCTATTGCGGCGTGGCATTTTAGGCATCAATCCCGAAGTCAAACCAGGGCCGATATTGCAGCGAGTGCTCGACAAAAATAAACCAGTTTATTTAGTAAATCTCAATATTTATCCTGGTAGAATAGAATTTGACTATTTGCCAGAAAATACTCAAGGAGTTATCTGTCAGCCGATCGGCACCCAAGGCGTTTTAATTTTAGGTGCTAACGCACCCCGCAGCTATACAAAACAAGATGAAAACTGGGTTGAAGGCATTGCCGACAAACTAGAAAATACCATCAATCGATTTTAGATTGTAGATTCTAGATTGTGGATTTTAGGTTTGAGATTTGAGATTTTAGGTTTGAGATTCTAGATTGTGGGTTTTAAATTGTGGATTTGAGATTGTGGATTGCACAATGCCAGCCCTGTCAAGGTGCGATCGTCTTCGAGGGGTACGCTAACGACCGATTTGCCTCATTCTAGGTGTTGGCTATCGGCAATAAATAAGACTTATTACCGATATCTTTTGAAAACAAGAAGAGGGAGCGCCCCCCCAACGAAATTTCCAGAGTTTGAGATTCTTCTTCACCACTTCTGAGCCGGCTGCGTGCACAGGGCGAATCTTAGTCCTCAACAACGCTCTCCGGGTGCGCTAGGCGCACCTTACTAGCTCAAAACTC
>NZ_JAUBQR010000387.1:0-2801 GCF_036701385.1 Microcoleus sp. Pol12B4
TTGACGACGCGGTTGATACCGACATCAATTACTACTGATCCGGGTTTAACCATATTAGCTGTAATCATTTCTGTGCGGCCGACTGCAGCTATTAGAATATCGGCTTGATTGGTAATAGATTCTAAGTTTTGCGATCGCGAATGAGCTACAGTAACAGTGCAGTCGGCTTCTAATAGCATCAGTGCCATCGGTTTACCCACCAAAATACTCCGTCCCAAAACAACGGCATTTTTTCCTTTCAAATCAATCTGGTATTCCTGCAATAACCGCATCACTCCGGCGGGAGTACAACTCCGCAAACCTTGCTCCCCGCGCACGAGACGGCCTAAATTTACAGGGTGAAGTCCGTCAGCATCTTTGTCGGGAGCAATTTGGTACAGCAGCGAAATTGCATCTAAGTGTTCTGGTAGCGGTAATTGAACTAAAATGCCATCTACTCGATCGTCCTCGTTGAGTGCACGAATTGCAAGTTCTAGTTCGGCTTGAGTAGCATTTGCGGGGTAATGCTTGCCGAAGGAAGCTATGCCAACTTTAGCGCAGGCTCGCTCTTTATTGCGGACATAGGCTGCGCTAGCTGGGTTGTCGCCCACCATCAGCACCGCAAGTCCCGGAGGACGACCTTTTTGGGGTTGTAGGGCGCGGACTCGATCACTCAGCTCGGTTTGAATCTTTGTCGCTAAAGCTTTGCCATCTAGTATTTGAGCAGTTTTGGCATCCATTGTAGACTCTTGGTTAGGGGCTGACGATTTTAGATTTTAGCTTAATCCCCGCCAAGGACTACACTAGAGAAATTTCTTACTTGCGATCGATTCTGGGGATTCTGTTAAAGTAAGTCGTATCTCACATCTCAAATCATTTGACCAATGACTACTGCAGTTAAGCAAGTTTGGGTTCAAAGATTCTGCACCGGCTCTTTGTCGCTAATCCTCGCCAGCGGTTTTTTCAGTTGCGGCAATTTACCCATGTCTCAACTTAATCTTGGTTTTAATGTTGCTAGCATTGGCGACGTTCAACAAAAGCGGCAAGTGGATGCTGAAGTTTATCTTCGGGGAAAGGTGGAAAATCGCGCTCCCTTTGTAGGAAATGCGGCTTATCAAATTGAGGATGGTACTGGCAGTATTTGGATTTTAACCAAGCAAGATTTGCCCCAGCTTGGCGATGAAGTGTTGCTCAAGGGAGAAGTCCGATACAAGAGTATTACTCTGAAGGAATTGGCAGGAAAGGATTTAGGTGAAGTTTATGTTGAGGAAATGGAGCAATTAAAGCGCACTCCAGCGGCTAATCAATAAAAATACGAAGCTGCTAATTTATTTGAATAAGTAAGTCTATTTCCTACAAATCAAAGGTTTATAGTTGTGCTTGGGCGATTTGGAGCTGTTTATTTATATTCAAAGTTCATTAACCATAATATTATGGTGTGGGCGGGTTTACCTATATTTTTTGTTGATTTTACAGATGTTGGTGAACCCGCTCCTACAGCACTTTCTTCCTTCTCTTTTCTTTCTAACACATGACTAAAATTCACGTTGCGATCGCGATTTTGTACCAAGACGGCAAGTTTCTCTGCCAGTTGCGAGACGATATTCCTCATATCAGGTATCCCGGACATTGGGCTTTGTTTGGCGGACACTTGGAACCGGGGGAAACGCCGGAAGTTGCTCTAGTGCGGGAATTATCAGAGGAAATTGGCTATGCTCCTGCAAGTGTTTCTTTTTTCTGTTGTGATGTCGAAAAAGATGTCGTTCGCCACGTTTTTCATTCACAACTTAGTGCGGATGTCAAGGATTTAGTTTTGCTTGAGGGGTGGGATATGAAGTTGTTGACACCGGAGGAGATTCGGGCGGGAAAATGCTTTTCTGAGCAGTCAGGAGATGTACGACCTTTTGGCATTGCTCACCAACGAATTTTATTGAATTTTATTGAGTCGATTTGAGAAAATTGCCACTCACCCTACATTGCATGGGTTTGGGGAGGGAGATATTAGTAAGGTGCGCCCGGTGGTACACCCTACATTGCAGGGGTTTTAACAGTTAAGAACGAGCCGCAATCATTCCCGTTTGGCGCGCGTAGTCAAACAACCCTCCGGCATCAATCACTGGCCCTACTTCTCCTAAAGGTTTGAGCGAGAAAGTTCTATCGAGAGTGTGGTTGACAATTACCTCTGCAGTAAAGTCGATCGTCACTTCTTGGCCCGTTACAAACAAGTCGCAGAGCCGCTCGACTGATTCGATCGGGTACAATTCGCCAGTAGCCGAGCAATTGCGAAAGAAAATGCGTGCGTAAGACAAAGCCACCACTGCTGTGACGCCGGCGGCCCCCAGAGCGATCGGAGCGTGCTCCCGCGAAGAACCGCAGCCAAAATTTTCGCCTGCTATTATAATCGGATACCGGGTTTTCTGTTCACCGGATTCGATAAACTTACCGTAGCGATCGGGCAACCCAATCATAGCGTAACTGCCTAGTTTCTCGTACTCATCCGGCTTCGAGGGAACCAGGGTCAGGTATTCGGCCGGGATAATTTGATCTGTATCGATGTTGTCGTCTACAACAAAAATTTGACCGCTAATTACTTTACCCATAGTTTATTTCCTGTTAGCCTCGCTCGATGCTGTGGTGATAATTTTAAGTGGATCGGTATGCAAGATTTGCATCTGTTCATTTTAACCTGGCAGTGTCAGTGATAACCTGTATGAGTAAAAATTAGATCCGAGACTTTGGGTTAACAATTAACAGATTGCTAAGCGTCAAGATAGTTTTATGGCAAATCCAATAGATGACATTGCTCGACAAGCTCGCGAGGG
>NZ_JAUBQR010000074.1:0-27486 GCF_036701385.1 Microcoleus sp. Pol12B4
CTTAGATGGGGTAGAGTCCAATGTAATGTTTGCTTGGCTAAACGATACCAATGCTCAATGGCAAAACGGCGCAAATAGTCCATCCAGACTACTTCGAGCGAACAAGAATTCTCACCTATCCATGCTAACCATAAAGGTTTAACCTGACGACAATTACTACCGACAGCCTTTGGCTCTACCAAGATCAATGTCATCGGATGTTGAGTACTAGAACGAAAGTGTAAGTTATCCCACCTTCTGATTTGTAATTGTCCTAGCTTTGGGTCATCTAATTCTACCATCTCCTCAGCAGCCCACCAAGTTTGGGGGTCATTGATCTGAAATTTCTTCCCGTGACTACGGGGGCGCCCTCGGCCAGAATAAGCTGGTGGGGCAGAGTATAAACAGCGATTAGAACGCAGCCGGATTAACTTGTCGGCTTTGAGATGGGCAGTCTGCAAAACTAAACTGGCACAGCCATATTCCCGGTCAAATAATACTAATGGTCGTTGTGGCAACCGTGCTATCACTTGTTTTAACTGCCATGCCGCTTTACTGATGGGTGTATCCCAACTGGTGATTCGTTCGTGTCTTAAGGGTAAAGCCCAACTCCCTGGCGCTTCGGGTATCCAGGCAATTGTGCTGTAGCCCAAGCCGATTGCTATCGGTTTATTGCCATGAATTGCAGTGGCTTGATGTTCATAGGTACGCTCCCTCAAGGTTCGTGCATCTGGTCTCGCCCACGCGGTGTGGTCTACTGCTAAGATTGGTCTCTCTACTCCTGACATCTGCTGAAGATACAGTTTCATTAATTGCTCTCGGTCTGGCTGACAGTCCTGTAAGGCTTCGGACACGCTTGACCATTGTCTTCGGAACAATGGGTTGAGTGCCATCTCTGTTAAACAATTGGCTCTTGGCGTGGTCATCACTGCATCCATCAGCTCAAACGTGGCATCTTTGGCTGGACCTAGCATTTTATAGGCTTGTTGACGAAATTCTCTCAAGGCTTCACAATTCATGGCAGGCAGATTTGAGGTTTTTTGCTAATTCTCAATTTTCTGCCTTTAGGGAGCCTGTGCCAATCACAGGCTCCCTTTTCTTTCCCTTGTTAGTCTAAACTCCAGTAATTTAGATCAACCCGCCCCCACACAGCCGATAGTCTAGATTAACCTGATGTTGGAGATCATCCAAAAAAATGTAGATTCCGATTATTCGTTGTGCGGGGGCGGGTTTATTATATTGTTGGTACGCCGATATGGTTGGTGAAACCCGCTCTACGATAAATTATGAAAAAAAAATTTATTAAAACCTCTATATTCAGATTAATAACATATCTAATTTTTCCAATTTTTTTATCCACCACCACGGCTGAAATGGTCTTGCGAGTTGCGGGATACAAACCCTGGCAAATCGAAAATGTTGATGTTGCGGTCGAACCAAAAGGTAACTTTTTCACTAAAGACTCGGAACTCGGCTACAAACATTTGCCGGGAAAATTTAAGGTGACACTTAACGGCAATTACTCATTTAATACAACTCATCTCAATAATAGTTTAAGAATCACACATCCCCTAAATACTTACAATTTATCGTCAACCAAGCCGGAAATTTGGATCTTTGGCTGTTCTTTTACCTACGGTTGGTCATTGAATGACAGCGAAACTTATGCTTGGTTGCTGCAAGAGAAATTACCCAAATATGAAATAGTGAATTTCGGAGTTAACGGCTACGGCACGCTGCACTCGTTGATTCAATTCAAAGAAGCACTCAAACAACGAAATAAACCCAAAATTGCGGTGATTGCTTATGCGGGATTTCATGACCGTCGCAATACTTTGTTAAGGGCGAGACGAAAGCAAATGGCTGCTTGGAATAAACTCGGTATTCTATTTCAGCCCGATGCTAGGTTGAATGGAGAAAATAATTTTACCTACAAGATGGCAAAACTTGAATATCACGAGTTCCCCCTAATGCGGGTTTCTGCATTAAGCCATTTTTTGGAGGTTAATTACAATCAATTTGAAGAGGGATTGTACAAAAGTCACGAGGTTTCTAAGGCAATTATTGAAGAGTTTAACCGGGTGGCTGAGGCTAATAATGTTAAGTTAATTGTTGCGGGAATTAATGCGGGTTCTGCTAAGATGTTGGAGGAATTAAGTCAGGAGGGAATTGCTACGGCGGATATTTCGGTTGATTTGAAAATACGTGCCAATAATAATTTACCTCATGACCTTCATCCAAGTGCGATCGCGAATCGGCAATACGCAGAAAAGCTGGAAGGTTTTTTGCAACGTACTGTTTTAAGGTGAGTTAATGAACCGCGAAGGCGCAAAGGGCGCGAACGAAGAGATAAAGAGGAAGTTTAGAAGTTATTTAGGGTTGCTAGACTGATGGGATTATTTGATTTTGTTTCTTTTATATTGCCTCGAAAATTTATAAGTGATGGTTTCTTCCTGTTTTTACTTGTTCTTGTAACAGTTGCAGTAACATCAATCTATGTATCTAGCGAACATACTTTTTATTGGTGGGATTACGCCGGATACAATACCGCTACAGTCAACACTGCAAATTTATTTCGCGACTCGCCAGATAAAGCATGGCGAGGAGTTATAGAATCGCTATCTAAGGAAAAAAACCTGTTAATTTCTCTGCCGTTAGTGCCGTTTATTCTCTTATTTGGCGAATCTCGGCTGAGTTACCTTCTCAGCGTATCCCTAATTTATATGCTGCCGTTTCGCCTGTTGCTGGGAGCAATTTCTGCAAAGCTAATTCCAGTTTATCCCCGCCCGGTGTTTTGGTCAACTGTCCTGCTGAGTTTATTAATTCCTATGAGTTGGATACCGACTCTGCGGGGATATCTGGATACTGGCGGCTGCGTGTTTGTAGCCTTGGCAATTTTGGTTTATTTGCAGGATGTGAAGCTGAAATCTTGGTGGAAAATCCCGTTAATTGGGTTTTTGCTGGCGGCGGCGATTCTGTTGCGGCGTCATTTTGCTTATAGTGCGATCGCATTTTTAGGTGCAGCGGCTTTACAGGCTTTCATCGAGTTTATTATACTAATATATCGTAACAAAACCGCATTGTCGTCTCCCAAAGACAAGGACGCGGTAGTGCCATTTCCCTACAGATGCTTGTTTGAATCAGGTATAAAATTGGGTTTGATAGCTGCAACTAGCTTGACTATTTTAATGCTGGTAGCGGGAGATTTTACTCGCAGTGCTCTGACGGTTGACTACCGCAATTTGTATGTTGCTTGGAGTTTGCCTGTAAATGACATTTTAACTCGTTATGCGGATTTTTACGGTTTGGGAACTTGGCTGCTGGTACTGATTGGTTTTTCGGCGGGAATTCTCACTCGAATCCTGGTTCCGGCGGCGGCTATTTTTGTTTCGTTGTTTGGGGTTTTGTCGCTGATTGAATGGCTGTTAGTCTTGCGTTACGGCTACTTGCACTATACAATTCATCTTACACCGATCGCACTTTTGGGATTGTCAACATTTTTCTGGACAACTTGGCTGACACTCAAGGGAAAAGTTCGGTATTTGATGCTGGGTGTCGGGGGTTTGTACCTGATTGTGAATGCCGCAGTCGGGTTAATTCCTCTCAAGATTGATTTGTCAAGACTGTTTGTAGGTAATTTTCCACCGTTAGTGCGATCGGACTACGACGAAATTGTAAAATTAGTAGAGTTTCTGCGAAAATTAGCACCGAATGAAGAACCGATTTATATTGCCGGTGCTTCTAACAATTTTAATGCTAACATACTCCGACAAGCCAACCGAAAATTAAATCCGCCGGAGGGTTGGTGGAAATTAAATACAATCGGGAGGCCGCAAATTGACTCGCGCGATACTTACCCGCTACCGGAGTTGTTGCAGTCACAATATGCGGTGGTTGCTACACCCTTTCAGCAGGTGTTACCGAGTGATGAACAAGTTTTGCGATCGCACGAACAAGATGTTGTTAAAGTTGTGTACGATGCCTTTACTGAAAACTGGGAAATTGCGCGCGATTTCCAATTGCTAGCGGAACAGTTTAAGCTAGAAAACGGCGTGACAGTCAGCGTTTACCGGAGGGTGAAGACGACTGATACAGCAACGGCAGTTAGGACTCTGGATGCGATGGAGCGGCAAATAGGAGATCGACCGGGCACGCAGTTAGATTGGATTAGTTTGCATCAATCAATTTACACAAGTGCCAATTATTCAGTCACTCAAAAATCAGATAACCTATATAATATTGTAACTCATGCAATTAAAAACAACAATAAACTCGATACATCTTTTCTGTATTTAGGTTCCATTTCAGACAAAGTAAAAGTTACAGGCAAACTCAATTTACCTAACAAACAATGTCCGGGAATTTCCCTGCGCTTGACTTTGTGGGACAAGCAAGGTAAATTAGTAGACTCAGCAGAGATGGCTTATGGTCAAAAAAGTGCGATCGGCTTAAATCTATTAGTTGAGGGCAAAAATCCCATTTATCTGCTGCTTGAGGTATTGAGTAGCAGCAAACAGGATTTAACAAACCAATGCCGACTGGAGATTAACAATTTGGCTGTCAGTAGGTAAGTGGAACCGTCAATGCAAAAACATCAAAAATCCCACTGGTATTTTAATCTATCTCTCTATACTTTTGTCATCATCGGTTCCCTGATGGCTACTGGCTATATTTTTCCCATAGGAGGCAATTTCCCCGAAGTGCCACCCATTCAATTTATGTTAAATCCTGAACTATATAAAAATGACTATTACGTTCAGGAAATGGTTAAGTTTAATCCGAGATATTACTATTATTATATTATCTATTTGCTCGCAAACTTAGGAACAAGCATTCCCATAGCGCATTTTATCTATCAATTCCTAGCCTTCGGTTCATTTATCCTAGCTTGCTACGCAATTATCAATATTTATACTAATTCAAAACTGCCCGCAGCAGCGATGGCTTTTTTATGTATAGCCGCTTCATTTACAGATGTTGGTAACACGCTGATATTTTCCACCAAATCAGTACCAAGTACCTTCGCAATGGGTTTAGCAATCTGGGGAATTTACTTTAGTTTGCGCCACAAATGGCTGACAGGATATTTCTTTTTTGGACTGGCTTGTCTGCTGCAATTATTAGTGGGTTTGTTACCGGGATTGATGATGGTTTCCGTTTTAATAATTCAATCTGTAAAACAGCGGAAGTTCAAAACTTTGATTTTGGCGATCGCACTTTTAGCAGCAATGGCAAGTATCGTTTACGTACCGATGTTATTAACAGGTACTACCAGCACTCACACTATCGACAACGCCGAGTTTGTCTACATTCACGCGAAAGTCCGCAATCCCCACCACATCCTCCCGTCAAATTGGGATGTCGGGAATTGGTTCAACTTTATATGTTTCATAATTGGTGGCTTGCTGTGCATCAAAAATTCCGATTTATTGCCAAAAGAAGACAAGATTAATTTTTCTGTATTTGTTGGAACATCGATTTTTGCATTATTTCTAAATTACGTGTTTGTCGAAGTTTATCCTTTGGCTTTTATCGCTAAACTACAGTTAGCTAGAACTGTACCTTTTGCTCAATTAATTATATTTATTGGTGTTGCTTTGACGGTCGAGCAACTTTACAGAGAAAAACAAATAGCTATTAGCTTGTTGCTGTTAGCTGTACTAACTTGGCCTTTTAGGGGCATCATTTTCTTAGGATTATCAGTTTGGCAAAGAAAAAATTACGTATTGCCCAAACGATATAATATCTTGTTGTGGATTGTAGCAGCAGGAACGGTTATTTTCAGGTTGATATATCCGCTGACTGATTCATGGGAAATAATGGGCGATCGAATAATTAGCATCCCAGTTTTTTTCTCAATCCTCGCCTTCCCATTCATGTTAGAAGAAACATCCCTTGCTACATCTATAAAACAGACTCTAACTCACACATTAGCCTTAATAACTACCGCCACCTTAGTTTGGGGAGTAGCAGGAATTCTGCCCAAACCTATATTAAATGTATTTCAAACAAGAGTTAATATCAATGCCGTTCCCAGAGACGACTTAAGCAAATTAGCTGTGCGATTTTCGCAAAGTAGCAGCCGCGATTCACTCGTATTAATTCCACCTTCAGTTACCAGCTTCCAGTTTTTCTCCGAAAGAGCGATTGTCGTCAATTTTAAGAACTTTCCCTTTACCGAAAAAGGCATCAAAGAATGGCAAACTCGCATGGAAACCGTTTTAGGAGTTGCGTTAAACCCGCAAATGATTTGGGGAGGGAATGACTTTTTTATCCGCCGCAGCAGTGCAGATTTAGTCAAAGTAGCCAAAAACTATCATGCCGATTATATCCTGACTCGTACTGACTGGCACCAAAATATTCAAGGGGAAATCGCAGACAAACAAGGCAAATGGATACTGTATAAAATTAGGTAATAGGTAATTGGTAAAACTTTTTAAATCCAAATCTAAATTTTCTCTTAGTCTGCTGAGGCAGACTTTGCTTGTCTAGAAGCAATTTCAAGATCCGATTAATCAGCGTTAATCAGCGTGAATCGGCGGTTAAATATCAAAACCTGAATCATCAATAATTTCGCTAATTTGCTTGTCCACATAATCAGCATCCACATTCCGCGCCATCAACTCAGCTAAAATCCCCAAAGAAATCAACTGCACCGACAGAATTGTACACAAAATTCCAAAAAATAACAAAGGTCGATTTCCGATAGGCCCAAAATTCATCCCCGCCAAATTCAGAAACCAAATAACTATCAAATAACTCAGCGAAACAGTTCCAACCAAGCCAAAACACAATCCCAAACCCCCAAACAAATGACCCGGTTTGTGTAAATACTGCGTCGTGGCTAACACCGTCAACAAATCAATAAATCCCCGCGCATAACGTTCCCAGCCGTAATTCGATTTTCCATGCTTGCGCGGATGATGTTCCACAACTACTTCCCCAATTTTAAATCCTAAATTGTTTGCTAAAGCTGGAATGTAGCGGTGCAATTCCCCGTACAATTTAATTGACTGCAAAACTTCCCTACGGTAAGCTTTAAAACCGCAATTCATATCGTGCATTTGCACCCCAGTCAGCAAACACGCAACGGCATTAAACAGCTTGGAAGGTAAAGTTTTAGAAAGGGGGTCGTTCCGCTGTTTTCGCCAACCGGAAACTAAATCAAATCCCGATTCTAAATGATGTAAAAATTTGGGAATTTCAGCGGGGTCATCCTGAAGGTCAGCATCGAGAGTAAAGATAATTGTCCCTGCTGCATTGCGAAATCCTGCTGAAAGTGCGGCTGATTTGCCAAAGTTGCGGCGCATTTTAATCGCTTTAATTAGTTTGGGATGTTGGCTAGCTAAATCTGTGATTTCTTGCCAGGAATAATCGCGGCTACCGTCATCTATGAAAATGACTTCGTAACTGTCAATTTCTGTTTGGAACATAACAAGTTTAATTTTTTCAAACAGCAATTTGAGGGTGGCTTCTTCGTTGTGAACTGGGATTACGAAGCTGAGATGTTTTGGCATAGGGCTATTCTATTTAATTTGTGTTGTCAAGGAGATTTTTTTATTAACCGCAGAGGGCGCAGAGGGCGCAGATGAGGCGAAAGAGAAGTTTTTTAGTTTTTATTGATAACTTGGGAGTTTCGCAAGGCTACCCAACCTTTGCGGCTTTTAAAGGAGGCATAGGCTGTCAATAATTTATCTGTTGGTGATGTTTGAATGTATCCTCTCCAAGCTGCAAATTCGTAGGAATGGCCAAACAATTTAACTAAATCTGGGCGCGGAAATCCTGACATGGCAAAACCTCGAACGACATTTTCTTGGTTGAGAATGGCAATACATTTTACATTGTTTTCCGGGTCTCCTACCCAGCCAATTACTCTGG
Source organism: Microcoleus sp. Pol12B4 (assembly GCF_036701385.1). Classification (NCBI taxonomy): domain Bacteria; kingdom Bacillati; phylum Cyanobacteriota; class Cyanophyceae; order Oscillatoriales; family Microcoleaceae; genus Microcoleus; species Microcoleus sp. Pol12B4. The sequence continues at coordinate 7,858 of NZ_JAUBQR010000074.1, forward strand.
AGGCGGTGGAGGCGAGTTTAGTTACTGTATCAAAAAATCCGGGTACTCCGTCTTTGGGCGCTGACAGTAAATTTGCGTCGATTTTGGTGTCTAATGCTGCACAAAAATTGTGTTTTTTGATGTCTCGGTTAAATGGCACTAAGTTATTAGTTTTTAATGCGTCGATTAACCCGATAAAAGCGGCGGGTTTGTTGCCTACGCGGTCTTTAATTAGGCTTACGTCGGTGATGCCTAATTGCAGTGATAATGCTACCAACGGTTGATAGGTTGCTCTGCGGGCGATCGCCATTGCAGTTTCGCCTCCCACCCCGTACATTAAAATAATCGCAACTGTCGCGACTGCGAACAGCGGTGTCAGCCAACGCCCTTGGATTCTTGGTGTTGGCTGCCACTCGCGCACCCACAATACTGTCAGTACAATTGTGCTCATCCAAAACAAAGCTGGGAGTGTGGCGTAGCGGGAAGCGGTGGCCTGTTCAACGCCAAATCCCGATCGACTAACCGCGGCCATTAACGCCGTTTGCAGCGTGTAAAGTTGGATGGATAGCCAAGGAAGCCAATCCGGGCGATCGACCTTTTTTACAAATAGCCAATAACCCACAAAACCCGTCGCTGCAATCAAACCAATTATACCAATAATTGAAGCAACAATAATATTTTCGCTAAAAATTCCGCCGAGATAAGTTGGAATATATTCGAGAGTTTTGAGCGGGTTGATTTTAGTTAAAGAAGGGTGATGAGATGGAGTTTTATAAGTTAAAAAATAACTGCAAATCACCGCAATCGCAGCAATGAAATACAAATAAGTTATTCGCCGAGGAAACCGCAGCACAACAGCAGCACCACACAATATCGGCCACAAAGCTAAAGGAGTGCTGTAACTAATACAACCTAAAACACCAAAAACAATGCTGCCAATTACCCACTTATTTTGTAAATGCGGGAGCGCAGCCCCTATAAACTCGTTACCAGGCTCTGCCTGGGAATGAATATCCAGAGGCTCCGCCTCCCTCTTACTTGACAAAAGTTTCACATAATATTGCAAACAAAATATTGAACAAATCACAAATAAATTAGCAATTATCCAGTGAACGCCGCTGAATCCCCGCATCCAATTGTGAGCGGCAGCCGGAGTAAAGTTAAAAATAGAAATGCAAAGGAGTAGCGAGATAAATTGCAGGGGAAAACGCCTCAAATTTAACGGCAGCAGAGCAATTAATACGTGGCACTGAATCCAAGCCAAGCACCAGGCTACTAAACATAAACCAATATTTGAACCTTGGGTTACAACTATATTCAAGCCATAAATAATTGCCGGAATCAAGACAAAATGCTCGTTCGCCCTAAATATCCAATCAAAAGGATTTGTAGAGAAACCGTCTACTGAATAAAAATTCCAGGTCATCCACCAATAATCAAAATTAGACAAGTCTCCCGCTTGGGATATCAAGTACAAAATATATGACGCTGGTATTAGAATTCCCAGAACTGATGCGGCAATTAAAATATATTGTTGCTTGACTTTCATGGATTCAGACATGGGGAGATTTTTAATGGGTAGGGACGAGTTGAGGTGAGAAACTTTGGATATAACAGGTAACTCATTAACAAAACTCGCCCTCGCGATTGGAGTTTTCCTCGACTTTTTATTTCACTTCTCTGGCCAGCATTTGTCTGAGTCCTTGCCGCCAGTGGGGAGGATACGTGCCTAGAAGTGCTGATATTTTTACCGTAGAGAGGACAGAAAAAGCCGGACGTTTTGCGGGTGTCGGATATTCGGAGGTGGTGATGGGAATTACGCGCTGAACTTTTAGGGGAAGACCGAGTTGTGCTGCTTCTTCAAAAATGGCGATCGCAAAATCGTACCAACTACAAACACCGCTGTTAGTGTACTGGTAAGTCCCAAAACTTTCTGGCCCAAGCAGAGGAATAATTTGCGAAATTGCCTGCGCTAAATCCCCCGTCCAAGTAGGACTTCCGATCTGATCTGTTACTACTCGAATTTCTTCTCTTTCCTTTCCCAACCTCAGCATAGTTTTGACAAAGTTGCCTTTGCCTCCGTTGCCGTAAACCCACGCGGTTCTAATAATAATATGTCGGTTTCCCGCTTTCCTAATTGCTTCCTCGCCTGCTAATTTAGATTTGCCGTAAGTTCCCAGCGGGTTCGTACAATCTGTTTCCAGATAAGCAGAACCGTGGCTGCCGTCAAATACATAATCAGTAGAAAAGTGAATCAAACTTGCTCCCAGTTTTTCGCATTCTTCTGCGATAATTCCGGGTGCAATACCGTTGACTGCGTTTGCTAATTCGGGTTCGCTTTCTGCTTTGTCTACCGCAGTATAAGCACCCGCATTGACGACTAAATCCGGTTGAATTTCAGCCATTGCTTGACGGATGCTTTCAGGTTGGGATAAATCTAGGCGAGTGCGATCGAGCGCAATAACCTCTCCCGAAAATAATAAAATCGGCTGCAATTCTTGAGCTAGCTGTCCGCTGCCACCTGCGAGTAAAATTTTCATGATCAAAACACTTGAGCTGTTTTCAATGTTTGTCCAGCTTGGTCTTTAGCTGATAAGATTGGTTGGGCACCATCTAGCGGCCAGTCGATCGCCAAATCGGGGTCATTCCACAGGATACACCGCTCGTGTGCCGGTGCATAATAATCTGTAGTTTTATACAAAACTTCCGCTGTCTCCGAAACCACTAAAAAACCGTGAGCAAATCCCGCCGGCACCCAAAATTGCCGTTTATTTTCAGCACTCACCAAACACCCCACCCACTTTCCGAAAGTCGGCGAACTTTGTCTAATATCAACCGCTACATCAAATATTTCGCCAGCAACTACCCGCAGCAATTTGCCTTGAGGCTGCTGCATTTGGTAGTGCAAACCGCGCAGCACGTTTTTAGAGGATTTGGAATGATTGTCTTGAACAAATTCGGCTGTCACGCCTGTTTTTTCGACAAATGCTTTGTGATTGAAACTCTCAAAAAAGAAACCGCGATCGTCTCCGAAAATTTTCGGCTCAATGATCAGAACTTCTGGTATTTCAGTAGAGATAACATTCATAGTTGGCTGTATCGCGTGATAAACTCATACTCTGTCTCTGCTATTTTACTATGAAAACTGACACATATCTCAAAAAGTTGTATGCCAACCGCTTTGATTCCCGACAAATGCAAGCGAAGGTGGCACTCTGGAAAGTTTTAATTGAAGATTTTTTACAAAATTATGTTCCTCCAGAATCAGCCGTTTTAGATATTGGCGGCGGTTACTGCGAGTTTATAAATCAAATTGTGGCTGGGAAAAAATGTTTAATAGATCTCAATCCCGATTCAAAGTTATTTGCCAATTTTGATGTAAAACTGCTGAACATTGATGTTTTAAAATTGGGCGAACAACCAGATTTTAGCGAAGAATTTGATCGCATATTTATCTCTAACTTTTTTGAACATCTCCGCAATAAAGAAGAACTAATCCAAATTATCTCATTTTGCTTTAAAGCGCTTAAGCCAGGGGGTTCACTCTTAGTTGTACAACCAAATTTTAAATATTCTTTCAAAGAGTATTACGACTTTATCGATCATCAATTACCAATTACCCACTTATCGCTGCAAGAACTGTTACAAACCGTCGGCTTTGAAATCGACCTAATTATACCGAGATTTTTACCATTTTCGACCAAAGGCAGACCGGCATCGCCCTGGCTTTTAAAAGCTTACTTAAAATTGCCTTTTTTGTGGCGGTTTTTAGGAGGCCAAATGTTTGTTAAAGCATCGAAAAAAAACAATAAAGGCAGAGCCTCATGACAGGCATTCCCCGTCATATCCAGGCAGAGAGATACATCTGCGTTGATCCGCCTTAATCCCCCTGCATCTGCGGTTAAAAAATCCCTACAAAATGGAACTTAAAACCACCTCATTAGCAGCAATCCAATTATAAATATCCTGCAAAGCTGCTTCCGGCCCAATAACAGGCCGCCATCCTGTTTTCTCCATCACCCTAGAAGAATCAGTAATAAAAATCGGAATATCCCCCGCGCGTTCCTCCAAAACAGGAGGAATCGGAATAGATTTCCCCGTAATCTTTTGGCACAAGTCAGTTGTCTCAAGCAAAGAAAGACTATTGCTCAAACCGCCGCCAACATTAAAAACTTCACCATCAAATTCAGCAAAATGTTCTAACTGATAATTAACTAACCTCAACAAATCTTCAACGTGCAGTAAATCCCTAACCTGCTTCCCGCTGCCACCAAAACCGATATAACTCAGCGACTTTTGAAAATAGTGAGCCGCCACCCACAAACCGCAAACTCCCTGATCTACTTTACCCATTTGCCAAGCACCCGTAATTAACCCGCAGCGGTTAATAATTGCTGGTACATTGTATGCTTCCCTGTATTCCTCAATCAGCAATTCCGAAGCTAATTTACTCGCTCCGTAAAGCGAACGGTGTCCTTTTAATGGGAAGTCTTCTGATATGCCCAACTCGGATATACCGGGTAAAGTTTGCTCAGGGGCGATCGCAAATCTATTCGGCAACTCTAACAGCTTAACAGATTTGACACTGGCGATCGGATAAACCCGACTCGTAGACAAAAACAGCAAACTCGCACCCGTTTGTCTCGCCAACTCCAAAACATTTACAGTGCCCAGTAAATTCGTCTGCAAAACGTACTGAGGCGAACTAAAACCTGCCAGTACAGAAGGCTCCGCAGCACAATCTATAATGCAGTCAGCATTCAGTGCAACTGGATCTAAATCCGCCGCTGTACGAATATCCCCATAAACAAATTGAATACCGCAACTTTTAAGCCTAGGCAGATTCAATTCTGAACCCCGGCGACGCAGGTTATCTAAACAAATTATTTGCCATTCCGGGTGCAGTTTCTTCAGGCCAATTGCCAAACAACTGCCGATAAAACCCGCACCACCAACAATTAAAATTCTCTCAGGCATTCACTTTTAATTTTGCTATCTTTCTAGTCCGGTGGTAGTCGCCGCGAGAGAGATGTTTTTCCAGCCAGACATACAAGACAATAAACAAATATCGACTGCCCATCTCTTTGATTTTAAGCTTAGAAATACCCGCAGTCCGATTGTACCACCTCAAAGGAATCACCGTATAGGAAAAACCCCGGACAATTGCTTTTAATGGCAGTTCCACTGTCAAATTAAAATGATGGCTTAAAATCGGTTGCACGCCTTCAATCACTTCTCTGCGGTAAATCTTAAAAGCATTGGTGACATCGCTGTACCGCAGGCCGAAAATACTTTTGACAAACCAGTTTGCTAAGCGGTTAATTGCTAACTTGTGAATGGGATAATCAACTATAAAGCCACCTTTGATAAAGCGGGAACCGAAAACGCAATCATATCCTTCTTGCAATTTGCGGTATCCTGCTACCAAATCTATCGGATCGTCAGAAGCATCAGCCATCACAATTGCTGCAGCATCTCCGTCAAATTCCGCCAAACCCCGGCGCACGGCAAATCCGAAACCATTCGGAGGTTGATTGTTGATGTATCTAACTGTGGGAAAAGTCTCAGACAACTCCTGGCAAATATCAATAGTTTGATCGAGACTATTGTCATTCACAATCAAAATTTCGTGCGGAATGCCTTCTAAATCGAGCGTCTGGGCGATCGCTCGCACAGTACCGTACAAACAGCCCTCCTCATTGTGGGCTGGTATAATCACAGAAATTTTCACTCCTCATCCTCCGTGCAACTGGACAAACTGGTTGTCAACAGGATTATACACCCAAGCTTTGATTTCGGTTTGGGCGATCGGCAAATTATTATCCGACAAATCAACAGCCCACCTTGCATTGTTGTATAACTCAGATTTTAAACTCTCAGCGATGTCGGGACTGTCCAAATTTACATAAGCGTTAGCAAAAAAAGATTTTTTCTCGCCGAAAGATAGCAGTACAATATTCGGCTGTTTCAAATTTTCTGGCCAAACAGCCCAACCTGCAGCCCTGACAGCCACCTTTTTCTTAAGAGTCAAGAATTTATCGCTGGTTTGAGGTTTGTCTAAATAGCCGTAAACTTTCTCGGTATTAGAAATAAACTCTACATTTTTCGCTAACGTGATCCAACCTATTTTGTCGATAATTGCAGCGCCTTCTCTCACCAGCCAAGTTTTTTTGCTCAGCACCCTCAAACAACTTTCTGGCGAATTATTGAAAAAATCCGACTGTTCCAGATAGTTAATTAACTGCAAACAATCTTGAGCGCCTTGTTTGTAAAGAAGTGCTGAGCGAGATTGGGCGATAGCCTGTTGAGAGTTAACAATGGTTGTAGCAATTAACAGCCCTGCAACTACCCGATAAATAAATTTATAATTACTCTTTAACGTTGCTTTTTTTTCTTGATAATTACCTCGGATAAACAATTGCCATAGCTGAACCAAAGCAATTAATAGCAAAATCGAATTAGTCGTATACCTCGACGATTCGATTGCTTGAATCGCCCCAAACTCTGCCCTACCAGCCGTAATAAACAGAGCCGATAAAACCGAAAACAAACCTATTGACAGCCAAGGTAAAGCCTCACCATGCTCGCTAATCTTTCTGCCAAAGTGGAATCCCACAAATAAGAAACTTGCCAATATTAGCAATCCAACTAATGCTGAAATTCCAGGAGATCGCACAATTGGCGAACCCAACAGGCTCAAAAAGTAATCAATTACCACCAGGGGCTTATTCAACAATGAAATAATACTTGTTTTGCGACTGGGATGATACTCAATTGAGTAAATAGCACAAGTTGCAGCAAAGAGCAATATCCATAGAATCAATCTTTTTCTTTTTTCTACCGCATTTCCTTCTAAAACCGCCACAGCCGGAATTGCAGCCAACCAAGACAGCAAGCCTTGCGCGAGGGAAAAACTAGCAATAAAGCAGAATAAAGCAGCAATCGATATTTGAATATCGTAGAGACACGACAGTGCCGTGTCCGTACTCTGTTCGCTCTGATGTGTTGCATCATTCTCAAGAACGGGCATCTTGTCCGTTCCACAAAAATTCAATGTTCTTGTGGAACGGGCATCTTGCCCGTTCCTAAATAGCTTATCGATATTGGTGCAACAGCTCTGTTTCATCCGATTAAAGATGTCGATATTAGGCAAAAATTTGCGATTTGAACTCAGCGCATAAACCGCAGCTACAAAACACAAATTGACTAAAAACCAAGCCAATTGAAATCCCCAAAGCCAGTTTTCATGCTGAACAAGAGAGAAAAGCAAAATACACGTTAAAATATTAGCTAAATGCCACAAATCATCCGCAACATTCTTAACTTGCATCGACGATAACTTGTACATAGCGATAAAAGTTATCGCAGCCAAACCTATGCTGAGACACAACGGATAATTAATATTCCATTGAGAAGCAAAAGCCAAAATAGCAATAATTATTTTTGGAAAAAGTATCCGGTGGTTGCTGTGCAAAGCCCAAAAATCGTTAAAAGTTACCTTTCCCTGAGCTATTTTTTCAAAAAGGCTAGCTAACCTCCACTCGTCATCAACGGGAACGTTAACGCTGAAATTCGCTACAAATCCGATTAACAAAACAACAGGAATTATATATAGAGTAAATAAAATAAACTTTTTCATGAAAGTGCGATCGCACTGATTGCCATCACCATTTTATATCAAACCCGGTTAAATAATTTTTATCAAGTTTGTAGTGAAGATTTTACTCCTCATAGTTTGGGCATAGCGCGACTTGCATTGCTTACTACAAACAAGTTGAAAAACATAACACCTAGAAACCCGGTTTCTTGAAGAAACGGGGTTTCCGAACAGCCTAAAAGCCTCGCGTTCAATTCGGTTAACCGAATTACTTAATAGTCTTGAATGTATCCATTTTCCCAGTAAATCGGTTGATAAACATCTGCAAAACACTCCGCTTGCCGATATTGATATTAGAACTCACGGACATTCCCGACTGCAAGTTAACCTCAACTTGATTGGCCTTGCCCTTGTTCAAAACAAACTTCTGATTTTTGAGCTTTATTTTGGTTTTGAAAGCGTAGTATTTCCGCAGTTCAGTAGGAGGCTCTGCATCGCTGCTAATCTCTATCACTTCACCCTCAGCAGTACCAAACTCCAGCGCCGGGAAAGCTTCTACATTAACTTCCACAGGCACGCATTGGTATTTCGTCAAACCCAGTTTCTCTCTGTTAACTTCCTTCTCTGGACAAACGCAACTTTTACCTGTTTCGCAGTCAATCTTTTCTCCGTCTAATTGCTTGCCGTGATACTGCTCCAATTTTGCCCGCTTCTGTCTCAAAGCATCCAATACCAGAGCCACATTGCTGTTTTCCAGGTAAACCACTGCTTGCAGACCGTTTTCGTCATCCAAAACTTTGAGCAGCTTTTCAGTTTGCTGCGCTTCGTAATAAGCTTCTTCGCAGCGTGCTGGGCGCGGTTCGCCCGGTTTCACTACCGAATTAATAATGGATTGGCATATCGGATCTTTCGCTATATCCAGCTTAGCTTTCTCCTTCTTAGAAGGTTTCAAATCGAAGATAACACCGGATACCGGAGCTTTCAGAACTTGAGTGTCGCGGTTTTGTTGAGCCTTTTCTAGCTGAGCGTTCACCTCGGACAGCTTTTTCAGGTTTTCCACTTTGAAGCGACTTAGCTGAGAATCGCTGCTGGCAATTTGTTTCTCGTTTTCAGCAATTTTGCTGTAAAGTTCTTTTGCCCAGGAATCCTTGGTGTTTTTTAACTGTTCTTCGGCGCGGGCGATGGACTCCTGAATGCGTGCTTGCTCTCCTTGCTGGCGCTGTATGTCAGCACTAATTTTTTGGATGTCACCTTGACGCGCGTTAATTTCGCCTCGGCGCGTATTGATTTCACCAAGGCGTGTGTTAATTTCGCCTTTGCGAGAGTTGATTTCACCTTCGCGCTGCTTGATTTGATCTTGCTGTTTGAGAACGTCGCTTTGGCCTCGGAAAACATCTTGCTCTTGACGTTCTTTTTGCAGTTCAGCGATGGCTCCTTCCTCCACAAGGGGGGCGAGTCTGCCTAGAATGTTTTGGTTCGACTTCAATACTTGTTGGGATTTCGCTAACTGTTCTTGGGCCAAATCTCTCTGAGCCAGGGCTGATTTTACTTGCTCTTGCGAAGAACCTAACTGCTGCTGAGCATAATTTAATTGGTTCTGGGCAAAACCCAATTGTTGCTGTGCCACTGTCATTTGATCGCCGGCGGCTTTCTCAGCATCCTGAGCTTGCTTCAGTTGTTTTTCCAACTCCTGAACTTGGCCTTGAGCAGCAGCGACGCGAGACAGAAATTCCGATCGATAATTAACATAAAGTCCTTGCTGGGCTGCATCAAAATTTCCGCTAGCTCCCCGATTGAGGTACAGTTCGTCAATCAAAGCTTGCAGCACTTGATTTTGTGCCGTGAGGCTCTGTCTGTCCTTGATTGTTGATTCTAGGTTAGAAGGAACAGCGCCTTGAATTTTGCCACTGACAACATCTTCGTAAAATTTGTTTTCCTTTTCCAGAGCTTCTTTAGTTTTCTGAATCGATGTTAAATCTGCACTGGGTGCAAGGGGGTTGAAAGTGAGGAGAGGCTGGTTTTTTTCCACGCGATCGCCATTTTCAACGTGGAGTCTCACCACAGCGCCCGTAGCAGGTGCTTGGATGTCTCTAGCACCATCTTTTAGCTCTAATTGGCCCACAGCGGGGACAGCTTGCTCTACGCTAGCAAAATAAGCCCACACTACAGCAGAAGTGGTCATCAGCATGATCATCCACAAAAACAAGTGCGACCAAATCGCTGGTTTTTCGAGAATGACTGGTTGCTCAGAAAGTATTAACGATTTCATAGCCATTTGTTAGTTCTCAGTTGTTAAGCGTTAGCGATCAGTTGTGAGTTGTTAGATATCAGGTATTCGATGACTCTTGTTGTTGGAAGAGGCAGTAGTAACGCCCTTTAAGAGCCATTAATTCTTTATGAGTTCCCCGCTCGACTACAGAACCTTGATCCATCATAATAATTATGTCGGCGTTTTGGATTGTAGTCAGGCGGTGAGTAATGAAAAACACCGTGCGTCCGGCAAAAGCTTCTGCTAAGTTATTGCAAACTTGGCGTTCGGAATGGTAGTCGAGGGCGCTTGTAGCTTCGTCCAAAATCAGCAGTTTCGGGTTTTGCAAAATCGTGCGGGCGATCGCCAAACGCTGCCTTTGACCCCCTGAAAGCGACGAACCCCGCTCTCCCACCACCGTATTGTACCCAGCGGGTAAGCCCATGATAAAATCGTGAGCCACGGCTAATTTTGCCGCTCGCACAATCTCATCGGTACTTGCATCGGGATTACTCAGAGCAATATTTTCCTGAACAGTACAGTTAAACAGCAAAGTATCTTGCAATACCACCCCAAGTTGGCTGCGAAGTGAGTACAGTTCCACCTTAGAAATGTCATAGCCGTCAATAAAAATCCGGCCCGATAGCGGCGGATAAAGACGCTGCAACAACTTCATCGCGGTACTTTTACCCGAACCGCTTCCCCCCACAATTCCCACAAAACTGCCAGCGGGAAATTCCAAATTCACATTCGCCAATTGCAGTGGACCGCTCTCCAAGAATCTGAAGGAAACCTCCTCATAGGTAACCTGCCCTTGAATTGCGGGCAGCGGGATATTGCTGCGGTCTTCCTCGCTGGTTTCCGTCGGCGTATCGACCACATCCTTGAGCATATCGATCGACATCGAGACTTCTTGGAAACTCTGCCACACGCTCACAAAACGCAGCAGCGAACCAGTGACGTTCCCGGAAATAATTCGGAAAGCAATCAACTGACCCAAAGTAATCTCATTTCCCAGTACCAAATAAGCTCCTACCCACAACTGAGCTAAGTTACCCACCTGGTTTAAAAAGCCGCTAACCGTACCGGCCGTAGTCCCGGTGATAATTGTTTTAAAACTGGCTGTAATGTATTTTGCGTAGCGACTCGACCACTCCCATCGGGATTTCAATTCAATATTTTGAGCCTTAACAGTTTGAATCCCGCTGACTACTTCCACTAGATAAGATTGAGAGTCAGCAAAACGGTTGTTTCTTTGTTTGATCAGGCGCAGCACCAGCGGATTGATTAGAACAATCATCAGCCCCAGTATCGGTACCACTGCCAAAGATACAAACGTTAGCTGCACGCTGTAGGAGAGCATAACGGCGACGTAAACCACCGAAAATACTGCATCGAGAACCACTGTCAGAGCTGTGCTCGTCATGAATTCCCGAATCTGGCCCATCATGCTGAATTTGTAAACCAGATCTCCCACGCGCCGATTGTCAAAGTAATTTTGGGGCAGCCGCAGCAAGTGGTCGATGACTTCTGCACTCAATTTGACATCGATGCGGTTTGAGGTATCTATAAACAAAAAGGTACGCAATCCGTTGAGCAGTCCTTCAAACAGAGCAACACCTAACAGAAACGCCCCCAAAATATCCAAGGTGTCAATGCTGCGCTGACCTAAGACTTTATCAATAATTATTTGGCTGATTAATGGGTTTGCAAGACCAAATAACTGTACAAAAAACGAAGCGAGCAACACCTCAAAAAACACTGTCTTGTGTTCCATCAGCGCCGGCACAAACCACCAGAAGCTGAACTGCTCTTTTTGTTCGACTTGCGGAGCTTGCAGCAGCAGGACTTCTCCTGATTCTCCCCAGATTTCTTTAAACTGAGGTATCCGCTTCCGCATCAGCCCCTGTTCGGGCGTGGCTATCACCAATTCTTGCTCGGTGATGCTGTAAATAATGGCAAAGCTATCTTGCCATTTAATCATTACGGGGGCTTTGATGCGGTTGATGGCTTCTGCTGGCACTTGCGCCAATTGGGGCGTGAGGCCGATGCTTTGGGCGATAGCCCCGCAGGCTTGCAGACTGATAGAACCAGCGGTTTTTAACTGATTTTCTAGAACTTTGCGGATGATATCTCGACGAAATTTAAGGCCGAAATACTTGCTCAACATTTGGAAGCAAGCTAGCGGACTGTCAATCTGCCCTTTGGCCCGGAAAACAGGGTATTTCGCCGCCGCATCCTTTGGTTGGCCGCTTGCGGGTTCTGGGGGACGCTCTGGGCCGGGTATAACCTCGATGAATGTTCCGCCGGGCGGCTTCTGCCCCAAGCCTGCTGGATCTGTAGTGCCATCGAATGAGTCTGTTTCTGGTTGGGGTTCTGGGGGTTCCCGGAAGCCGACCAAGCGGGCGCCGAGGCGGCCTTCTACTTTTAAGGATTTGGCTGCGTTTTCCACAGAGAAGCGGCTACCGGTGGGAAAGTCGCCCAAGACGCCGCTGCTGACGAGCCAAACTCGATCGCCCTCTAGCTCTTTGGCGAGGTCTTGAGTTTTTTTGTTGCCGTTTGGCACGTTGACAACTTTCGCGTCTTGCCAAGCTTGCAGGGTGAGTTCCTTGAGATTGGAAGTGCCGTCGGCTTGGCGCTGCAATTCCAGGCTCAACAGTTCAAATACTTCGCTCAAGGAACAGTGTTCGCGAAAGGCTTCTCCAAATGTCGGCTGTTTTTCCACTACGCTCAGGAAATCTTCGGCAGGTAGGACGATCGCAATTACATCTGTAGAGGCGATCGCCGTTTCGCAGGGAACTCCCCGGAGCAAGCCAGCCCAGCCGAGAATTTCCTGCGACTGCACCAAGCGCAAACTTACGTGGCGCTGCGATCGCTGGTCAAAGCCCAGCAGCCGGGCCTGCCCTTGATAGATAATTGCCACCTGAGTCGGCATTTTTTCCCGTTCAAACAGCGGTTGCCCCGTCCGGTAGCCTAACAGTTGGCATTTAGCCACCAAGGCTGTGAGAGCGGTCTCTGAGAGCCGGTCAAAGGGAGGTGTTTTAGCTAAGAAATCCTGAATTTGGGAGAGGGAAACAGCGGAAGAAGTCATCCGATTTTAGATTTTAGATTTTAGATTTTAGATTGAATCCACAGATGAATCCGGAGGCTTGTTGTTAGGATGCTACGCTTTTTAAAGTCTCCACGGATAAATCCGGGGGCCCCAGACGAAATTGCTTTCGGTCATGATATTGAAGACACGGAAGAGAGGGGCTGTAGCGGGCCTATTTGCGATATCTGTTCGGCGAGCCAGCTTTCAAAGAGTTCGTTAATCAAGTGCAGCCGCATCGATTCATCGAGCTGGGCCGGCATGAACTTTTCTAGTCGAATAATTACCATCCATTCTGCCAGAGGACGTGGCGTCCAGAGTTGATTTGGCTGGCTGACGGACAAAAGTTTGCTAATTGCCGGGTGGGGCTGCGAGAGGGGTACTGGGCCCAACAAGCCACCTGACTTGGACTCTGGCCCTTCGGAATAGTCGCGGGCCACTTCAGCAAAGGTTTGTTCCCCTTCGAGGATGCGAAAGTAAAGTTCGTTTGCCAGTGCTGGATTTTTGGTGCGTACCAGGGAATAGACTACATGGTCTAGGCTGGCTTTGCGGGTTAAAAAATAATTATCTACTTTAGGTCTCCAAGTGGCTTGCTTAAATTTTTCGATCAGCAAGGGCCTGACAGCCATCTCTTGAAGTTCTTCTTCCGTCATATTTTGGCCACGCAGCCAAGCTTCTTTGGCTTCGGGGGCTGTCAGTTGGTGTTGTGCCAGAAAGTTCTCGACGGCGGATTTGCGTTCTTCGTCGCTGCAACTAAAGGATGCGATCGCTTGGTCTACTATTACACCGCGCAAGAATTGCGGCATTAACTGATACCGCTTCAGGAGCGATGGCATATCCTGAGCTTGCAGTAATTTATCGCCTATTTGAAAAAGTCCTGTCATTTTTTTATCTCCAACTGACTTGCGCTTCCCCTTTTAATTTAGCTGTGGCAGGAAAAGAGCGACAACCACTAACCCCTCGATTCCCCGATGATAGCAGACCGTCAGTGGGCTAGCACTATTGCTGTCTATTTCTTGACGCTCTGCCTAGCGAGGGGTTCCCCGCGGGGCTCATAATGGTAACGGGATGCGAGAGTGGGAGAGTGAGAAAATCTTTACTTCTGCCATCTTCCTTTTTCCCTCAACATCCATCCGTTAAATCCCGTACACTGCTTAGTTGCTGAACTTCCTTCTTCCTTCACCCTCGGAATAGTCTTTCAAAGAGTGTTCCCAGTTGAGTCGAGCAAGCGCGACTGTCGAGATATTTCGGGTTTGCCGCCATTTTTTGCTGGATTCGATCGCGGTAGTGCCGGCGCAGTTCTGGGTTGTTTCCCAGTGCTGTGCTCAGATCTAAATAAGAGTTCTCGCTGTCTGCTACCAGTTCCGGAAGTAGCAGTTCTTCGATCACTGCGGCTGATTGTCGCGATCGTCCTGTTTGGCCTTTTCTTACCACTACAGGCAACCCCACCAACAGCGCTTCTGTCGCATAGCAGGCACTGCTGTATGGATAGGAGTCTAAATATATATCAGCCAATTCCAGACATTTTATGTAATCTGCGCGAGATGGCAGCGCTTTAATCACAACTAAGCGCTTTTTGTCAACCCCAAATTCGGCAAAGAGCGATCGAATTTGGTTGTAAAAAGGCACCGTCGGATAGTTTTCATTGCCGGAACTAAAGGGATACAAAACTAAAATAGAATTTGGTACTGCCGCAATAATTTTTGCCCAATTTTCTCTCAATTCTGGGATAATTGTAAAAACTTGAGCGCCGGACATGAACACTACAGATTCCTCAGTGGCTCCCCAACTGCTACGAGTCGGTTCAACTATAGCAGGTGCCGATCCTCCACGATAGCTTAAACAAACTCCCGATCCTTTTAAAGTAATTAATTTTTCGCGATACTCTGCTGCTGCACCTGCGGGCAATGTCAAATCTCCGGCAATGAAATAATCGATATTTCGGGCGCCCGTGGTGGCGGGGGTTGATGCACCGCTAGCTATTTGCACCCGTGCTAGCCGGTGCAGGCACAGGAGGGCGCTTGGCTGAGAAGTGTTGGTAATATTGGTGCAGATTAGCAGAATATCTAAATCGTGCGATCGCATTTCTCGGACTTGCTGGGGCAAATCTTCTGACAGTTGCACCAGTTTGTCGGCGCAACTTTCGCAATATTTCCCCAGTCGTTCGTCTTGTACCTGGAAATAGTACACGATAATTTCAAATTTGGTTCTGTCTAAATATTCAAAACTAGGAATTGCAGCACGAGTCTCGGATTCATCACTAATTTTATCAAGCAAAAAGCCCACTTTAATTTTAGTTATTTCTAGTTCTTTTTGAGGAAAATTCCATTCTATTTGACAGCCGATATTTTTCAAATAAAATTCCAGAATATCATTTCGTTGACTCAATATATTGAGCAGGTTTTTCTCGCTCAAATACAAAGCTTGGAAGCTAACATTTTTCGCCATAAATGCCGCCAAATAACGCCAGACTTCTGAATCTGGAAAACGGGCGATATTTCCAGCGACATACTTGATTAACTGCTGGAAATATTCAGAGTACCCTTCTATTTCCCAGTTTTGTTTAAAATAACCGGGAGACTGAAAGATAAATTTCAAAAAGTCGTCAAAAAACCACTGGGGAATTGCTGCATTTTTATACTCAAGTGGCAACTGATAAGCGTCGCGGTACAGCATCGCTGCGAGGAGATATTGAATCTTATCGGCAATTTCCCCTCCTTCAGCAAGTTTGGAGGATAACTGCTGGACAAAACTTTGTTCTTCCTCAGTTAAAATTTCATTTTTGAGGGCGCTACCTAGGAGCAATTTATGAACTGTCCCCATGTCTTTGAAGTAAGCATTTTCTAATTTTTTAACTGGCAAATTCAGCCAATATTCAGCTAGCTGTTGGCGGTATTGGCGCAGCACGAGAAGAGGCTGTTTTGAGGGGAATTTATTGTACTGCTCAAGCATTGCTGACAATTCCGATAAACTCGGCTGGGTTCTCAATGCCAACTTTTGGCGGATTGTCTGTTGGATTTGTTGATCCAGGAAACTGTAATCAGGACTATTTAGTAGTTTTTTGTAAAATCTGACTACATCTTTATGATTTTCCCCAGCCGCGAAGTTTTTCCAAGTTTGTTGTTCGGGATGAATCCGCAGTGACGACAGTTTTTCGTCTACAAATCCGATATGATAGTTCCCCATGATCCGCCACCACATATCTAAGTCTACATACTGAGATAATCCCGAATCAAATAATCCTATTTCTTCAAAGACTCTGGCGGCAATTAAGACGGTACTCGGTTCGCCAATTTTGTTTATGGGGTTGCTCAAGCAGTTAGTATCTGCCAGTAATTCTTTTCCGGGCTGAATAGATTTTAAATTCGACCAACTTTTATGCAAATCTTTAATTGATTGGGAAGCTTTCCGCAAAATCGGGTTAGATTCATTTTCAGCTATGGTGATGCCTCGCGGGGAGAAAACCATACCTATTTCTGGGTTTTGTTGGGCGACCGCGACCATTTTTTCAATACATTCTGGTGCGAGCAAGTCGTCTTGAAACAAAAACTTAATGTATTGACCTTTTGCTTGAGATATGCAAAAGTTCCAGTTTTGTGATAAGCCGTAGTTACAGTGCAGGATGATGCGGAAATCGACTGAGGTTTGCAATTGGAATGATTGGGCGATCGCAATTGTGCGGTCTGTGGAGCCGTCGTCGGATATAATCAGTTCTATGTTAGGGTAGGTTTGGGCCAAAGCACTTTTGATTGCTTCCCCAATAAATGCTTCTCCGTTGTATGTCGGAATGCAAATGCTCACCTTCGGCTGCCCGTTTTGTAGTTCTGCTGTGGATTGATTTTTTTGCTGTGATGGTGGCAAGTCTGCCCTAAATTTGGCAGACTTGGCTGGGGCTGTTCCTGACAGAAGTATGCTTTCAAAGTTATCGGTAACCTCGGCAATATATTCGAGACGTTTTCTAATTTTATTACCTGTAACTTGCGGGTGGAGTAAAGTCTGAATTTCCTCAGCAGCTATCGCTCCAATTTTTTGAGCTTCCCGGTAATTATTGAAAACGTAGCGCATTAAATCAGCAGCGTGTTCGACATCGGCTTGGGCCCAAAGATTGCCTTTTTTGTAAGGTCCAAAATCTTTCTCAATTGGGACTAACTTATACTTGACTAAATAGCTGTTGCCGACATTCATAAATTCTGTATTTGATGAATAGCCGGTGGCAATTACGGGTTTGCCGTAAAACATGGCTTCAGCCATTGTTAAGCCGAATCCTTCGCAGCGGTGCAGCGATACGTAGCAGTCGCAATTATAGAGCAAGCCGTTAAGTTTATTTTTGGACAAATACCCGTCTAGATGTTTGATATTTGAATTATTTGCTATGGCTGAGTTTAAGGATGCTTGCGCTACTGAAAATTTGTGGGAATTAGAAGATTTGATGACCAATAATACGCTGTTATCTTCGCCAAAAGCTTGCTTAAATGCTTGAATTGTCGCTAAAGTATTTTTGCGCTCGATGCGGCTAGAAAAGTCGAAGACAAACAAGAAAATAAATTTATTTTTCGGTAAATAGAGTGCTTCTCTGTTCAGGGAAGGTGCGGGCAGAGCAATACTAGGCATGATTTTGATGACAGGAATTGGCGAGACTGCTGAAATTGCCTCGGCGCAATAGTTGCTGTAAGTCCATATTTCGTGAAAGTGATTAAATGCTGGCTGCCATTCTGGGGGAAATGCGGGAAGTTCCCAAGCCCAAAAGCCGATATTGTATTTGTTTTTAAAATAGGTGGAACCTGTATGTTTGATAAAGGTTGCAACTTCATCGGCGTTGACTTGAATTAAGTTTACAGGATAGGGATTATCTTGGCTAAAATTTTGATAGGTGGTGTCTTTCTTGCGGTGGGGACTGCGGGTAAAATTGTTTATGGCGAAGGGAATCCCAGCGGCTTCTGCAGCCCTAATATTTGCTCTGACACCTTCTCCTATGCCAAATTCGCCGTTGATGTAGCCGGCGATGTTCATTCCTCGAATAGGGTTCATAGTTTCTAATGTATTTAGGACAGTGTAGTGTGTTTTTTTTGAGAAAAAGCAGAATTAATCAGCTCAATTGCGCTCAAAAAGGTAGGCTAGAGAAGAAATTATAATTTTGCCGAATATTTGCTAACATATAGCAATCCTGGAGGATTTGTGAATAAGATTTAAAGCAAACGCTCTTAACGTAGACCAAGAGAAGAGAAAAGAAAAAAAGTTCGCAACTGAGATTTTAGTGCTTGACAAAGATAGCGATCGCCATTGTATACTGGCATCGCAATGCTAACCTTCGGCTGGTTGTCGGTCGGCATGGGTTGCTCTGTTTTATTTTACGATAAACTAATCAGGAATTTTAGACAAAGTGAGCGATCGCGCCAACCACGATTTCTTGAAGCTGCTACCGCCGGATGCTAAAGTCATTGTCGAAATTGGCTGCGGTACGGGTTCGACGGGCGAACAGTACAAACTGATCAATCCCCATTGTCAGTATATTGGCATTGAATGCGATCGAGAAAAAGCTAAAATTGCCGTCTATCGGCTAAACTGGGTGACGGTAGCCGATATTGAAGAAATTGCCATCGAAAGTCTCGACATCGCTCCAGGAACCGTCGATTGCTTAATTTTTGGCGACTTGCTACCCTATCTGAAAAATCCCTGGGAAGTCCTCAAGCAGTACAGTGGTTTGCTGAATTCAGAGGGGCAAATTCTCGCCAGAATCCCAAATGTTCAATACTGGCGGCGAATTGTCAATCTGCTGCGGGGACAGTGGGAGAATCCCGACAGCAAGATGCAGCACTGGTTTACCCTAGAAAGTATTAAATCACTATTTGCTCAAGCCGGATTGCAGGTTTATGAATTTCAAGGGAAGGGACACAAAACCGAAAACTTTGTCCACTTTCAGGAATTACTGCATCCAATGGTAAAGGCTTTAGAGCTCACATCGAGCAGCTTTGCTACGGAAACTGGTGCTGAACATTATATAGTGCGATCGACCAAATCGACCCTACCTGCGCGCAGACTTCTGATTCAGACTATTATTATGGCTCCTACAGGGTGCGATCGCGTGCGAGTTGTGGAACCGGACAAATTTAGCGCCACAATTCCCGGTGTCCGCACCGTATCCGGCGTGAAAACAGCAGGATTAATTCCCCCTCTGCCGGAAGAGGAAAAAGTTTTCATCTGGCAGCGGACAATCATGCAATATCCTGCCTACATTCCCCAACTCAAAGAACTGTTGCAACAAGGCTATTTAATAGTAGCTGAAATTGACGACAATCCTATCCGCCGCCGCGAATATGCAGATAATAATTACCTCAGCTATCGCGGCTGTCACTGCGTTCAAACTTCTACAGAACCCCTCGCAAAAATTTTGCGCCAATACAATCCAAATGTGGCTGTATTTCCCAATCACTTAGCTTATCTACCTCCGCCGCGAATTTATCCGGCAGAAGATACAGTCACAATTTTTTTTGGTGCACTCAACCGCGAAAAAGATTGGCAGCCGATTATGGCAGCACTCAATCGAGTTTTAGTCGCCCGCAAGCACCGGATTAGAGTTAAAGTAATCCACGACAGAAAATTTTTTGACTCCTTGAAAATACAGCAAAAAGAATTTGAACCATTTTGCAGTTACGAACGGTATCAAGAAATCATGTACAGTTGCGATATAGCTTTGCTGCCGCTTGTTTCCAACCCGGT
>NZ_JAUBQR010000388.1:0-2794 GCF_036701385.1 Microcoleus sp. Pol12B4
TAAGGCATAGCAGATGGCACTCGGTCTGACGCCTGAAAGTTCTTGCTCTTTCTACTAATCTTGCTGAGCGGATTTTTTTCAACATCTTTTTTGAGGGCTTCCCAATCTAGCTTTCGTTGACGGTGGTTGACCTGAGTTGGTCGAAGGTCTTCCCTACCTAACCATCTATAAATTGTTGCTCTTCCTACCTTAAATATGGCAGCAGCTTTCGTTATACTCCCTCCATTTTCCACATAATTGACTACTTTTTGTCTTAGGTCTAGACTGTAATCTATTTTTTTTAATTAACTATTTTTAGCGATTTTATCATGATCTGACCTCTGTATCACATTTATTTGAAATGACTATAGATAAGCTGGAGAGCATATTGTAATAAAATTTAAACTTTCAATCTCTACTGTCCATGCTCTTGTTAAGACCTAAAGGCAATCTAGCAGTAACTTAAAGACTAAATCACTGAGAATTTAATAACTGTTGCCAATTCAGATTCATTAATACTATCTTGCTTTACAGCAGCCCAAAGTTTCAGAAATATAGCACTCGCTGTTTTCCAAAAATTAAGCACTGTATATCAAACCAGCACTCATAAATATCTAAAATTCTGATAGTCGTCTTGGGAGGCTTTTTTTACGCCTCACCGCAAAGGCCTCCCACACTTCTAAGAACTTAGAACTCGATCGCTCCAAAATCGATCTGTGACCATCGCTCTAAATCTTGCCTTCAAACCTCTGATGCCAGAGGATATACCCCGACACAGTAATAACCAGAGTGATGCCTCCTCCTACCCAAGCCAGCATAGGATTGTAACCGCTACGGCTGAGGGTCTGCATCCATAGATGGGTGCGATCGGAGGATATTAACCAATCTGCGACGACCGGAAAAAGATACATCAAAGATGCACCAACGATAAGCCAGCCCACCATAGAGGCGAGGAGAAAGATAGTTTTGGCTGTAGATTGGCTACCCATGAGCAATTGCGGTAAAGAACTAACTTTGAGATTAGCAAAGGAGATGCGTTATGTCAGCACAGGTATAGCCCGAGACAGTGGGCGATGCAAGCGTGAAACTGTAGAATTGATTTGAAGCGAAAGTTAAAGGGCGTTGCTGATTTAGGGTATGAAGGGCTAAATATGCAAGTCAGAGAAACCAGTATCCACAAAACTTCGGGATTTTCAAGTTATTTTTTTCATATCCTGATTAAGCAACGCCAGTAGCAGATGTTCCCTCACCGCATCAGACACAGTGTTATCACGGCTGCACTGGGCGCAACAGAGGGGAATGTAAGAAAAGTGCAGAAACTCAGCAGAGACAAAAATTTAAACACCTTGATGGTGTATGCGATAATCGCGGCCCCGACCAAAGAGACATTACCGATTTACTTGATGGGATGAAAGGAGCGATCGGCAGGGGAAGCGGATGATTCGACGTGAAGGAGCGAGCGAAATCTATGATTTCTCCGATGCTAAACATGAAGGAACGTTGGATACATAATGATTAATTACTCCCCATGAATAAACTCAGCATTGACTCTAATAATAAAATATGCAATTGCAACAACAACTGACTGAAATCGACCTTGATGCCTATTTTCAACGAATTGGCTATAGCGGTGACTGCTCGCCCAGGCTGACAACGTTACAGGCAATTCATCAGCGACATTCCCAAACGCTCGCCTTTGAAAACCTCAATTCGCTCCTAAAACAACCTGTGAAGCTGGATTTAGCATCCTTGCAACAAAAACTAATCAACGAGGGACGGGGTGGCTATTGTTTTGAGCAAAATTCATTGTTGCGGGCTGTTTTGCTGGCTCTGGGCTTTGAGGTAACGAATCTAGCAGCTCGCGTGCTGTGGAATTTGCCATCCGGGACGATCGCACCTCGCAGTCATATGGTGCTGGGGGTCAATATTAATGGAGAGCCATACATTGCAGATGTGGGATTCGGAGGGTTAACGCTTACCGCGCCGCTTGCTTTGACGCCGGATATTGAACAACCTACATCCCACGAACCATTTCGATTGATTGCAGTGGATCGCAGCTACATTATGCAAGCATATATCAAGCAGGAGTGGAAATCCCTTTACAAATTCGACCTTCAGGAGCAAGAATTACCCGATTATGAGGTGAGCAATTGGTATGTTTCAACTCATCCGAAATCGATTTTTGTTACTAACTTGATGGTGGCAAAACCGGATGCAAATTGTCGTTATGCCTTGTGGAATAATCAGTTTACGGTGCATTATTTGGATGGTCGAACAGAACACCGCGTCCTTTCAACGGTTGCAGAGTTCCGCGCTACCCTTGAGAATGTTTTTTGTCTCAACCTGGGAGCGATCGCTGATCTCGATTGGATGTTACAACAATTAATTGAGCGCTCGTCTGCGATGACCTAACGATTCTGTCCGTGCCACTTAATTGTAATCAAAAATCGATCCCAGGTTCTTGATGGGTTTTTACTTGAAGGTATAATACAGCGTATTCCAGGTTTATAAAATACACCTCAGAAACCGGGTTTCTTTACAGTTCTCGCATCCTTACCGATTCTGTTGATCGAAACCCGGTTTCTTGCGATCTACACCTAGATGGAATATGCTGTATAATGTTGAATGAATTTTGAGATCGATCGACACCCTCGTCATCGACGACAACCACGGTCGCGACCAGGGTGAGCTTTCAGATCTACTGGATGAATTGGTGTGATTCAGTAGTGGCATCTAAGTAAGTCGGTGAGAAAAAACAAAACTATGTTAAAATAAGTAAACATAGAGAATACGTCTACTGAGGTAACTCAATATA
>NZ_JAUBQR010000075.1:0-27462 GCF_036701385.1 Microcoleus sp. Pol12B4
GAGGGTCCTTATGCCTTCACTGCTACAGCTAAGGATGCTGCGGGTAATACTTCTGGGGCTTCCACTCCAGTTAATCTCACAATCGATGCCACAGCATCCACCGTACCCACCTTCACTACCGCCGCCAGCACAACAAACGATACCACTCCGACTCTGGCAGGTAAGGCAGAACCGAACAGTACCGTGAACATCTTACAAGGCACAACGCCTTTGGGTACTGCCACAGCGGATGCTTCGGGTAACTGGACATTTACCCCCACGACAGCTTTAGCCGAGGGTCCTTATGCCTTCACTGCTACAGCTAAGGATGCTGCGGGTAATACTTCTGGGGCTTCCACTCCAGTTAATCTGACTGTAAATACTGCACCAATTCCGCCGGTAACACCGCAACCGACACCAATTCCATTGGTAACACCAACACCATCAGTAACACCAACACCGACACCCACGGCGATCGTAATTAACACGCCATCAGTCAATAATATCGATCGCGGTGAACCAACTAATTTCCCACAAAATCAAGTGGTAGATCGCCAATATCTACTGACTGATAATGATGACACCAGTATTCCGCAATCAGCCTTTGGTCAACCTATATTCGGGTTATCAGGTAATGATAACTTGACGGGAAGTGCCGATAATGACACCATCTATGGTAACGAAGGCGCTGATACCATTGATGGCGGTAATGGGAACGATAACTTGTTTGGGGGGAAAAAATCGGATCAATTGTCTGGTGGTAATGGGAATGACTTCTTGAGTGGAAATAATGACAATGATACTCTCACGGGTGGCGAGGGTAATGATCTCTTACGCGGTGGTAAGGAAAATGATGTCTTGATTGGTGGGAATGGGGATGATGAATTGTGGGGCGATCGAGGTTTCGATGTACTCACCGGTGGTGCAGGTAATGATACCTTTGTATTACAATATACGGCTACTAACCCATCTCAATCTGATGTGATTACTGACTTCACTTTGGATGATAAAATCAAGTTGATTGGTGTCACTTTCAGTCAACTAACTTTTGAGTCAGTTAATGTCATCTTAGATGGCGCAACTGCTGTATCTTCAACGGTGATTAAATCGGGTAATGACTACTTGGGAGTGGTTTATAATCTGAATCCAACGGCTCTTAATAGTAGCTCTTTCTTGTAAAATTGCTGGCGAAGACACTATACGCTAAGTCATCACAGGGAGGCTTTCGCCTCCCTGTTTGGCTGTTAGTTTCTGATCCGATCTGTGGCGGTGTAGCTAATGACTTAATCAACAGTGACGCAGGAGCAGATATCCTGGGAGGGTGTGCCGGAAATGATACTCTTTACGGAGGCGCAGACAACGATACTCTCACAGGTGGGAAAGAATCCGATCTCCTTAACGGAGGTTTGGGCAATGATAGTTTGATTGGCGGTAGCGGCAACGATATCTTTTTCTTAAAAGCGGGTCAAGGATTTGATATTATCGCTGATTTTACCCTGGGTCAAGATTTGATTGGATTAGGCGGTGGTTTGAGTTTTGGTCAGTTGGAAATGACTCAAAATACTCAGGGAACTCTCATCAAAAATGTCTTGACAGGAGAGGAGTTAGGTGTGATGCTTGGAGTGAGTTCCAATTCGATTACATCCGCTAATTTCCGGTTGATTTAGGAAATCAAGAAAAGTGCGATCGCCCCTTCGGTACAAAAAAGACCAAAAAAGGCGATCGCCCTTTACTACATCTTCCGCTGAAATTCCTCAAGCACATCCATCAATTGAACTTGACACTGCATGGGAATCAAATCTGCCAGTGGCACTTCCCGCTTGCCGCCGCCCAACTTGACTGGAATTCCTTGCAAAACTTGTCCAACTCTGTCAGCATCTATATTCCCATCTTCCAGCATCTGGTAAAGTTGTTGGGCAACAACTGTATGCAGGTGGGCATCATTGAGATACAAATGCCACTTGGCAATATCAATGTAGACATTTTCGCCGATTTCGGCTGCTAAGGATTCGATCGCCTGTGTAGTATTAGCCATATCAAAAAAGCAGAAAGTTATTTGTTATCAATCAAAAGACTTAACAAATCGCCGACAACTGCCTTCAGCCAGAATCTTTGGTGAGGGGTGAATAATCGGCGATCGCAAAATGGTAAATCCCGTGGGCCAAAACTACTAGAGCCCATCCACCCGTTACCGAAATTGCCCAAGGCCAATCAGCCTTTTGCAAATTGTGAACAAACCACAAACCTGAATTGGTAGCAGAAAAAAGACCGACGTGGATAGCAAAATTCATCCGGTCATCTAAGCGGCGGTACTCTGGATCATTGCGATCGGGTTTGCGGGGCCAACGAGGAGGCATAGTTTTTCACTTGATATTAGTAGTTCAGTGCCTATTTTAATCATAAGTGCAGCTTTTTGAATGCTGCATCCCTCTTTCGGCAGGAAACTTATGCCTCTACATTTTCATAGTCTCCAGACTTGCCGCCACTTTTACTCACCAGTCGAATTGACTCAATGGCGATCGACTTTTCCAACCCTTTCGCCATATCATACAAAGTCAGCGCCGCCACGGAAACTGCCGTCAGCGCCTCCATTTCCACCCCTGTTTCCCCCTTAATTTTCACCGTTGCCCGAATTTGATACCCCGGCAACCCAGCATCCGCTATCACCTGCACCTCCACGCTACTCAGCGGCAGAGGGTGACACAGAGGAATCAAATTTGCCGTCTGTTTCGCCGCCATAATTCCAGCCAGCCTTGCAGTGCTCAACACATCACCTTTCGGTGCATTCCCCGCTTCAATCGCCGCAAAAGTCTCTGGCAACATCCGCACCTGGCCAGCAGCCACAGCTTGCCGCACTGTCGGCACCTTCGCTGAAACGTCCACCATTTGGGCTTCCCCGCTGTTGTCGAGGTGAGTTAGCTGTGCCACATCGGGCAATTCAGAAAAAGTTTGCGAAAGGTCTTGCATTATTTTGGTAATGGTGTTACTGTTAGATTCTGTGAGAAAAGAACTTAATCAATTTTAGATTAAATCTAAACTCAACAGGGGCTTGTAGCTTAGTTGGATAGAGTGCATGGCTACGAACCATGAGGTCGGGGGTTCGAATCCCTCCAAGCCCACTACTAAAAGTTATGAATTTTGAGTTTTGAGTTTTGAATTAAGAAATTAATTCAATTCACGACTTCAAACTCATAACTTTTTTAATTTTGTGCGTTTACTAGACCTCTTGCAAAAATATCTAGGACACTGCTCAAAGCCCATCCCACAAAAATCATTTTTTCGGGTTGGGTGGGCTTCTAGCCCCCCCAAAAATTGATTAAAAGGACTTTGGCAATTCAAGTCTACTGATTCAAAGCATAAATATCTTTGCCTCGACCGATCGCAAATTTCATCGAATTAGATAAGCCCTTGCTAGACTGAGTAATAAAAATCAGCAAAGCCAAGCCAGCGAGGCCAGCCGCAAAACCAAACATATTTCTGTAGCCAACTTGTTCAGCAACAAAGCCTAAAGTCGGCCCCGCAACCGCAATACCCAAATCAAATCCGCCAATACAAAGCGAAAACAAGCGACCCCTTTCATGAGGTTCGCACCTATCCGACATCAGCGTTACCATCATCGGCAAAACAGTACCGCCCGCGCAACCTTCAACCAAAGCTGCGATTAAAAAAGCACTGCTGTTGTTAGCACAATACAACAATAACATAGATACGGCATAACAGATTAAGCCACCAGAAATAAACAGGCCGCGGCCGTATTTGTCCGAAGCCCGTCCCGCGATCAACCGTATACCGAAACTGGCGATAGCAGCCGTAGAATAAAATAACCCTGGATTCAAATTAGCCTTAGTTTCTTGGATAAACAAGGGCATAAAAGTGCTCAACGTTCCAAATACTAAACCAACCACTAATAACACTAAAGCCGGAATCCGCACTCTCGGATTCCAGAGCATTTCCCAGTATTTTTGGCTATTTTTGTCCTCAGATAGCGAGTCCGATTTTGTTAAATCTGCAAAATTAGGTTCCGCAACTTTGCAGGTAAAAAATACAGCCATTGCAGCGAAAGCCGCCGACATCGCAAACAAAGGAGTATAACCAACCCAAGCTTGCACAAATCCGCCAATAGCAGGCCCAACTGCTAAACCAATAGGATTCACCAAGCTCATGTAACCGATTAATTCGCCCCGCTTTCCTGGCGGCGATAAATCTGTTACCAAAGCGCTGTAAGCTGTAGTAAAAGCGGCTATACTAATGCCGTGAAAAACGCGAATAAGTAACAGTAAGGGGATAGATTGAGCGAACAGGTAGCCCAAAGGAGCGATCGCAGCGACTGACGCACCTAGAAGCAAAACTTGTTTTCGCCCCCTGCTGTCGGCTATTTTACCCAACGGTGGCCTCGATAGCAAAAGTCCGATCGCAAATGCACCCATCACAAAGCCAATTTGCTGTTTTGTGCCACCCACAAATTGAACGTACAGCGGCAAAGTTGGCAGCAGCGAAGCCAAACTTGACCAGAATAGCAGCCCTGCGGTGAATAAAGTCAGCAAGCTGCGTCTGGGTTGGGGATCTATGTCCCTAAAAATATTCAAGATGCTAATTCCCTTTAAATCTTCTGAGTGCGCTCAAGCTGAGGTCGAGTGTATATATATCATTGTGTTACAATTCCTTAATATTTGCAACAAAAAAACTTGATATTCTACTCACAGTCAACAGTCAGCATTCTTACCAATCAACCTCAGCCCTTTCCTCCACCACCCGTTCATAAACCCACTGGGTTTCTATCGCCAACTTCGGCCAACTAAACCGGCGTTCCAAATCCTGATAAGCATTGTCAACCAACCACTGCGCGTAACCCGGATTTTTCAGCACCTCCAAAATTCCCCAGGCCAAAGAATCCCGATTGTTTGCCTCAGTAACAACGCCCGTTTTAGTGTGCTGCACCACCTCTGGAAGTCCGCCCGCATCCGAAACCACCACAGGCACTCTTGCAGCAAAGCTTTCTAAGGCAACAATCCCAAAAGGTTCGTAAAGACTCGGAAAAACCGCGCAGTCAGCCACCGTCTGAAATTTGTCAAGATGTTCCTCAAACATGAACCCAGTAAAATAACACTTATTCCAAATTCCTAAATGCCAAGCTAAATGTTTGAGATGGTCTGTATTGCCGCCACCAACAATTACAATTTTTGCTTTACCCCCCATTTCCCAAATTACTTTAGGTGCCGCCTGCAAAAATACACTAATGCCTTTTTCATAGCTAATTCTTCCTACATAATAGACAATTTTCTCATCATCAGCAGCAAACCTGCGGCGGAAATCCATCGCGTCAAATTCGTGCCACCTGGGCTTTTTATCTGGTCTAATTCCGTTGTAAATTACCTCTATTTTGTTCCACGGAGTCGATAGTACCCGTTCGGCTTCCCGCCGCATATAATCGCTGCAAACAATTACCCGCCAAGCGTTGTAAGCGAGGTCGTTCTCCTTGGTGTTAATGTAGCGCTGCCCCTCATTGTGGATGCCATTGAAGCGCCCGTATTCGGTGGCGTGGATGGTGGCAATTAGCGGTACTTTAAAGGTATGCTTGAGGGCGATCGCCGCATCTCCCACTAACCAATCGTGAGCGTGGATGATATCAAAGGGGCCTTCCTCAAGCATCAGTTTCCCGCCTTGGTGGCCCATGCTTTGGTTGAGGTTCGCCACCCAGTGAAAAAAGTCTTTGGCGTGCCCCACAACCACCCGATGCACACGTATTCCTTCCACCACTTCGTACATCGGCGCGTGGCCGAACTCTACTGTAATTAAGTGAATTTCGTGGCCCAGTTTTACTAATTCAGGATACAGTTCCGATACGTGGCGGGCGATACCGCCTACGATTCTGGGAGGAAACTCCCATGCCAATACCAAAATTTTCATCTTTCTTCCTCCAAATAATTTATATAACTTAATGTTTAGGATTAACAGATTTATTGTAAAATAGTAAGCCTCAAATTTGAGTTACTCGTCAGTTGAGGCCCAATGCCTGACTTTTGGCAGCAACAAAGACAGAAAATCATGCCTAAATCTGGTTTTTGCATGAAATTGCTCGATCGCCATTACCTGAAAAAAACAGGTTTCCTCAAGATTTGAGCCACTGAGGGAAGCAATGGCGATCGTAACTACCCGCTTACCGTTTCTTCAAAATCGGCTCCAATTCGCGCCGAAAACGGGTCCAAGCAGCAGCAGATGCAGAATTAGAAACAGCACCCTGACGCATCAAAATCGCGCCGTCTTCAAAGCCAACAATTCCGTACTCTCCAGATTTGGACATTCGATCGATCGCCGGTACGATCTCCCGTAACTGTCCCCGTTCCCCGCGAAAGGCAGCCTGATACTGCTGCAACTGCCAGATATCGGCAATTACATATTGCATCTTCACTGCCTTCCCCGCATCATTGCGGAGTTCAAACATCGGAAACCTGAGAATTTCCCGCCTGCTTGACAAAATCGGCACAATAGTATTCGTCGCTGCCACGCTAGCATCAGCAGGAATTTGAGCCAACAGCGGCCGCACTTGCAAAACGTGCTGCCATTGTCTGACAAGAGGAACCTGCACCCAAGGATCGATCGCATCGGGCAAAATCCAAGAAAAAGTCCGATTTGGGTTAGAAGTGAAGGTAAAAAATAGCGACAAACAGATGCAAAACGCCCAAAAGCGGCGAAAATTTGAAGAAGAAGGCAGAGGAAATAAAGCAGAAGGAAAACGCAAAAACATTCTTTCCTCTCTCACCATTCTATCTTCTTCCTTTTGACGCTGGGCCCACCACAGAATCGCCCCATAAAAAAGCCCTGGAACCACAGTCATCGCATAGCGAATATTAATCGCCAGCACCGACTCTCCTTTCGCTAAAAATAGCTTCAGCAGCGGAAATCCAGCTATCATCCAAGACGCAGGCGCGAAAGCAGGAACCAAAGCTAATGGCAACCACTGGCCAAGCAGGTATCTAATCTTACCAAAAAACGGCGTAAATAATTGAGCCACCAACCGCCAGGGGTTGCTCAGCATTCCCCAAATAATTTCTAGAGTAGAAGCTTCATCTCCATCGGCATATTGGCCGAAGCGCTCCATCATAAACCGCTGGGATATATCAGCAGAAAACAAAGGCATAATCAGATTGGTCAGGAGGATCATATAACCAAAACTGAGTATGCAGACGGCTAAACCAGTTCGAGGGTAGCGCCGGCTCAAAATCAGGTAAACTCCGACGCCAAATAAAACAACTCCCCCATCTTCTCGCACGGCCAAAATTAAAGTTGCCAGAATCCCAAACAAGGGCCACCAGCGCTTCTCCATAGCCAGCAGCAAGCCAAAGACATACAGCGGCATTTGACAAATATCGTGAAAATTGCCCAAAGTCGGGCCGATGACCGCGTTAGCGCAGTAATAGCTCAGAACAATTGTCGCCGACAGCCTCGGTTCCAGATAGTGTCTGGCGAGAGCATAGAGCACTCCTCCAGCCGCTGTAATTAATGTCACCTGCAACACCGTCAAAGTGGCGGGGGAGGGAAACAGCGAGTAAATTGGCAGCCACAGCATTAGCGCCGGGGTGAAATGCTGCCCCAACCGGTAGTAAGATACTTCCGGGAGCTGATTTTGGTGAACGACATTAGTGGACAAAGCCGAAGAGAGGGAACTCTCAAACAAGTGACCCCGAGTGCCGTTCCAAAAAAGTTGATTGAAAATGCCTTGGTCGTAAGTAGCGTAAAAGCTGTAGTAGCGGTGCAGCGTCAGCAACAGGCACAGCACAAAAAAGGCCGCCGCCACTTGAACCACCACCCGTAGCGACTCATTTTTCTTCCATCTCAAAAATATCATCTGCCCGCTTGTAACGAAATTATCGGACAATAGCATAAATCTAAAGTAAGTATTAAATTAAAGTAGAAGTGAAATAACTCGGCTCGGCAATGCTCAATTATTTTCACCCGATCGAAAAGCTCAACAGCGTCCATCCAACACTTGGCACCAGCGACACTGACTGTTCTCCCGAACAGCCAGTAAATTCCGCACCGCTTTTACAGCTTTTGCTGTTTGTAGACAAGCGTTCCTCTTCCCGGGAACAGACCAGACACATCCGCAAGTCCCTAAAGGATTTGAAGGCAGAGTGCGACTTTGAGCTTCAAATCATTGACGTAGGAGAACAGCCCGATTTAGCCGAACACTTTAAACTTGTAGCCACTCCCTCGCTGCTCAAAATTCATCCCGATCCGCGACAAACTCTCGCCGGCAGCAATTTAATCGCCCAACTCGAACACTGGTGGCCCCGGTGGAAGCGTTCTGTAGAAGAATACGCAGCTCAGCAGCAGTCAGCCCCAGCACTTGCTGAAAGCCTGACTAACCCAAAACCCCTCTATTCCGTTGCTTGCGCCGCCGAAATTGTGCAGCTTTCTGATGAAGTTTTTCGCCTCAAACAGGAAAAAGAACACCTGCAAGAGCAGTTGCAGTTGAAAGACCGGATTATTGCGATGCTAGCTCACGACTTGCGTAATCCCTTAACGGCAGCATCTTTGGCTTTGGAGACTTTGGAGTCAAGTCAGAAGGTGAAAGAGGGGGAAAAGTCACGTTTGACACCGAGTCTGGCGGCTCATTTGATGAAACAAGCCCGCCGCCAAATCCAAATTGTCGATCGTATGATTACAGATATCCTACAAGCAGCCCGGGGTACAAACGCTCAACTCCACATTGAACCAAAAAGAATCGAACTGGGGGCGATTTGTCAAGATGTAATCTTGCAGTTTCAAGACAAATTTCAGGCGAAAAGTCTGAACATAGAAACAGACATTCCCGCAGATTTGCCCTTGGTTTATGCCGATCCCGATCGCATCAAACAAGTCATAGTTAACCTGCTTGACAACGCCAGCAAGTACACACCAGACCGAGGAACTGTTAATCTTTCCATTCTCCACCGCACCGCTTACAAAGTTCAAGTCAGCATTTGCAACAGCGGCCCGGGAATTCCTGAAGAAGATTGCGCGAGCATTTTTGAAGACAGCTTTCGCTTGCAGCGAGATAAATCAACAGACGGTTACGGCATTGGACTGTCTCTGTGCCAAGGCATCATCCGCGCCCACTATGGTCAAATTTGGGTAGACTCCGTACCCGATAGAGGCAGTTGTTTTCACTTTACCTTGCCCGTTCAAAAATAAAATTCTGTCAGTTGTCAGTAGCAACCGAATTTGATATTACAGTTCAACTTTTCCGCAGTGCAGCAATAATCTGTGCGTTTGCCTGGGGAAAAGTAAATTGGTCAATTTCATCGAGTGTGACCCAGCGAATTTCCTCGCATTCGATCGTTTGCGGTTCCCCGCTGACGTGGCGGCAGTGGTGCACGTATAATCTAACTGTAAATTTAGTGTAGTCGTGGTCAATTGTAATCAAGCGATCACCAACTTCTACGACAATCCCCAACTCCTCCATAATTTCCCGTTCTATGCAAGCTTCGATTGTTTCCCCAGGCTCTATTTTTCCGCCCGGAAACTCCCAGAAACCCCCGTGCAGTCCATGTTGTCGGCGCTTGTCAATCAAAATTTGTTGGCGATCGTTCCAGATTGCAGCAACGCCGATAACTTTGTGGGCAAGAGGAGAAAGAGACATATTAATTATTAATTAGCAATTGGGAATTGGGAATTGGGAATTGGGAACTGGGAATTGGGAATTTAATAATAATATCAATAATTATTCAATTATTTAATCTAAAATCAACAATCTAAAATCAACAATCTAAAATATTAAGCCCCCATCTTGCGAGGGGGGGCTTGACACTTGGATCACTTAAATGTTAACAATCTACTAATCGTCCGAGCCATGTCTCTCACTGGCTTGTATGGACTTTTCAAAAGTCATTCGCTGTTCGGCATTTTTCAGAAAATAACCGCTAATCATAGCCGAGGCGAGCAATCTACCCAAATGTTCGCGACTGGTAGTCACTGTCACCCCGAAGTGTTCCGAAGGCAAATTCCCCAAAAGTCCAACAATATTTCGCTCCATTACTTGAAACACTTCGTGAGAAGTCGGCTTAGACAACTGAGAAACTGTGTCGGGAGCCATTGACTGCACGTATTGCCATAATAAATTGGCATTTTCTCCGTCTTCTTCAAAGAATTCTGGGGATTTATTAGATGAGTTGCTCACGAGTACCTCCGTTGCAGATACAGCTTGTTATTTTAGACGCGGGTGGTTAAATTAAATAACCCTTATCCGATCGCTGCTGATCTTTATTACTAAGTAATTACTAATGTAGCAGGACATTTGTAGCAACCAAGTGGGCACAACCGAATTAAAAGCGGCGGTTTTTACGATTTTAGATTGGGGATTGCGAGTGGGCGAAATGTCCGATCGCTAATCCCCAATCTATCTAGCTGGCTAGATAATCGTTGATATCTTGCTTGCGCTTGCGGAGTTTGGTCAAAGCTTCCCGTTCTATTTGCCGCACTCGTTCCCGACTGATGTTGAGACGATCGCCTATTTTTGCCAAAGTTAAGGTTTGCCCGTCTTCTAAACCGAAGCGCAAGGCGAGAACTTCTCGCTGTTGCTGAGTCAGTTCCGCCATCAGGTGGTCTAAGTCAGTCCGCAGGGAAGATTGCAGGGCAAAATCTTCTGGAGTAGTACCCGTATCTTCCAACAAATCGCCCAACTCTGTATCTTGATTGTCTCCCACGCGCAAGTCCAGGGAAAGTGGCAGGCGCGCGCGATCGAGATATTCGCGAATCTGTTTGGGAGTCAATTCTAGCTCTGATGCCAATTCAGCAGCCGTGGCCGCGCGACCGAGCTGTTGAGCAAGTTGGCGCTGAGCCTTTTTAATTTTGTTGAGCTTTTCGGTGATGTGGATCGGCAAGCGGATGGTGCGACCTTTTTCGGCGATCGCCCGAGTAATTGCCTGACGAATCCACCAATAAGCATAAGTAGAAAATCTGTAGCCCTTAGTCGGGTCAAATTTTTCTACTCCCCGCTGCATCCCGATCGTGCCTTCCTGAATTAGATCCAGTAAATCTACGTTGCGCTTGATATATTTTTTGGCAACAGACACTACCAGGCGGAGATTCGCTTCCACCATTTGGCGCTTTGCCCTTTCCCCGTGCTCGATCGTCCGCTGCAACTGTGCCTCAGACAGCCCAACTGCCTGTGCCCATTCAGCCGCCGTCGGGTCGCGGCCTAACTCTTCGGCTAAAATATCTTTCTCCTGATGCAGTGCGGTTGAGCGCTGTACCTGTTTCCCGTAGAGTATTTCTTGCTCATGGGTCAACAAGGGAACGCGGCCGATTTCCCGCAAGTAAGCGCGAACAGAATCTGTATCTGAGGACTTAAGAGTTTTCATGAGCTTTTCCCGCTGAGGATCTGTGCCTCTAAAGGTTTGCGGTAGTCGCAAACCCCTAGCTTTAGCTGGGAAGGAAAGCGGGCGGGGACTTGCGCTTTCCTTCCATTTAAAGAGGCTTAATTTTATGGTAGCTAGCTACTACTCCCAGTTAGAACCGTCTCAGGTTAGGTTTTGGTTGGGGTGTGCACAATACTACGTTATGTTAAGAATCTTAACATTTGTGAGAGCAGTTGCCTACATTTCTTCATATTTATTTCATGCCAGCCTGGACTGTTGATACGAGAGTATCCGCTTTCCTGGCTTTACAGTTTGCATCAATATAAACAAAATCCGCCACATCTCAGAGGGGGAGATTGGTAGAGGGAGAGGAAACGCTGGGGGCACAGCGAAGTGAAAAATACAATTTAAAGGCCCGGCAGCTTCAGTTGACGATCACACTCCAACCCAAGAAACCGGGCTTTTTACCGAATCTGCGGGCTGTAACGAGCTATCTTGGTTAAAAAACCCGATTTCAGACCACCCGTCTGTCCAAGGGTATAAATCTGAAGTTACAGATTATTGATGAACCCGCCCTACAGATAAGGATTAATTAACAATTAAATAAGAGATTTGAATTGCAGGCATTCGCTTTCCTATCTGGAAATGAATCTGCGTTTATATGCGTTTATCTGGGGTTCCCTATCAATCAAAAATTTATGCAATAAGCCTAATCAGTTCTTTGGCGTTGAGCTTCGTACAAGATGAGGGCTCCGGCGATCGACACATTTAAAGATTCTACGCCACGACTCAGGGGAATTTGGATTTGTCGATCGGCCAAACTCCTCAATTCTTCCGACAAACCAGAGCCTTCGTTGCCCAAAACTATCAGAGTCGGCACTCGCAAATCTACTTCCCAATAACTTAAACTGGCCCCGGCGACAGTTGCTAAAATTTGCATTCCTCGATTTTTATACGCAGACACTTCGGCGGTTAAATCGGGACTGACTGCCATTGGCAGCTTAAACCAAGCTCCTGCCGAGGCGCGCAGCACTTTGGGATGGTCTAAATCGGCACTGTCTGCGCTCAGCAGCAAACCGTCGGCATTAGCAGCCGCAGCCGTGCGGACGATCGCCCCCAAATTGCCGGGATCTTGGATTGTTTCTAAGGCTATTCCTAAAGTTGACAATTTTGCGGGCTGTGTTGCGGTGCGGGGTGCGGTGGCGACAATGCCGTCGGGTTGGACTGTAGTGGCGATCGACTCTAACACTTTTGCACTTACTAATTCTGTGCGATCGGCTAAATTACCAACTTGCTCCCACAGTTCCCCGTGCTGATCCAGCCATTCGGGAGTGCAGCAAACCGTTGCTAGCGGGTATTTGGCAGCGCAAGCTTCTTCGAGCAAGTGCGTCCCTTCGAGTAAAAATAATTGTTGTTCCCTGCGTCCCTTCGAGCTGTGCAGCTTGCGAATTTCTTTAACTAGGGGGTTTTGAATACTTGTCAGCATTGTTTAATTCAGCAGAGCGAATGGGGTTATTGCCTGTATCGGGTTAACCCCAAACTTCCTTCTGCCTTTGGAATGCGGAACCCGGGACTTGAACCCGGAAGGCTTGCACCACATGAACCTGAATCATGCGCGTCTACCAATTCCGCCAGTTCCGCATCGGTCACGAATTACTACATTGCCATATGTTCGCCAGTTTGTCAAGTGTTTTGAGGAATTTATTTTTTTTCTGGGCTGCGAGTAATATTTTACACAAATTACTGTTCGGGTTGAGAAATGCTTTAGTTTCGAGGATTTACTGTTAGCCAAACATCGCAAAACGCTGTGTAGTTGAGTAGGGTGCGTCAGATCAGATCGCGTTCGGTTATTAATAATCCACAAGCTTTGATCTGACGCACCCTACGAGATTTACTGAAAAAAGGGGAATCTAATCGGCAAAATCGGGGAAAACCTCGCGCACGGCCGGATGCACCAATCGGTGATTCTGCACGTTCAATCCCTTCGCCAAACTCGGATTCATTTCCAAAGCTTTAATCCCGTTATTTGCCAACTGCAAAACATAAGGCAAAGTGCTGTTATTCAAAGCTTGAGTCGCAGTCCAAGGCACAGCACCGGGCATATTCGGCACGCCGTAATGCACAACTCCTTCCTCAACATAAGTAGGATTTGTGTGTGAAGTTGCCCGCAAAGTTTCCACGCAGCCGCCTTGGTCAACGGCTACGTCAACAATCACAGAACCGGGGTGCATCTTCGCAACAAATTCGCGAGAAACCAGCACCGGAGCTCTTTTACCTAAGACCAAAACCGCACCAATTAACAAATCAGCATCGGGAACAACTGCTTCAATTTGCAAAGGACTGCTATAGAGGTATTCTACTCTGGAACCGAACAGAGTTTCCAAGTAGGCTAAACGATCGACATTTACATCCAAAATCTGCACTCTCGCGCCCATTCCTACAGCAATTCGCGCTGCTTCTGTGCCGACGATTCCGCCGCCCAAAATCACAACTTTACCCGGTCTCACCCCCGGTACACCGCCCAAAAGCACTCCTCTGCCACCTTGCTGTCGTTCCAGAAACCGAGCTCCGAACTGCACGGACAAACGCCCTGCAATAATGCTCATCGGCGTCAGCAGCGGCAATTTTCTGTCCGGGAGTTCGACGGTTTCGTAGGCGATAGCCTGGACTCCGCTGCTGATTAAATGTTCGGTTAATGTGTGATCGGCAGCCAAGTGCAAATATGTAAACAGCAACTGCTCTTTTTGCATCAGCGGATACTCAGCAGGCAGCGGTTCTTTAACTTTAACAATTAGTTCGCGCTTCCAGACATCGGAAGCCTTTAAGACAATCTTAGCCCCTGCTTGAACATAATCCTCGTCCGCGAAACCGGCCCCAGCACCAGCATTCGTTTCGACGAAAACTACGTGGCCTTTGTCCGAACAAGCCCGGACACTTGTGGGGCTAAGCCCGACTCGAAACTCTAAATCCTTGATTTCCTTGGGGACGCCTATTTCCATCTATAACCTCTAATCTCAGGCATACGTAGATCGAATCTAACCTAAAAACCATCCCCAGCGGGACAATACCATTGTAGATTTTAGATTTGGCAATCCGGCAATCCGGCTAGGAGAATATTTGTTGAATTTTTATTCAGTGCGGTCGCAATTTCTTCAATTTAGACTTGAATTACATAATTTTTTGATTGATAGATCGACCGCAGATGTAGGGCTGATTAACACAGAGTAACGCAGATAATTTCAAGAAGAGTCAATATATTTGATCTGTCACTTATAATTTAACAGGCATAACTCGTCCCCCTATCTAAACAAATGCCACGCACACCTACCTTAACATTCGATC
The DNA here is from genome assembly GCF_036701385.1 of Microcoleus sp. Pol12B4. Taxonomy (NCBI): domain Bacteria; kingdom Bacillati; phylum Cyanobacteriota; class Cyanophyceae; order Oscillatoriales; family Microcoleaceae; genus Microcoleus; species Microcoleus sp. Pol12B4. The sequence continues at coordinate 14,661 of NZ_JAUBQR010000075.1, forward strand.
GCGGAACGCTGCTGCTACACCCGCCGCCCAAAGGCAGAGACTGGGTGGACTTTGCGACATGGGACGATCGCGTGGAAAAATACCGCATTCGAGCCATTCACTACCGCCCGCTGGTAGAATGCCTCCAAGCCGAGTGCATTCACTTCACCGACGAAGCTAGGGGATACGAACTACTAGGACTCGTACCCAGCGTGGAAATGCAGCCTTACCCACATCAAGAACAGGCCCTCGCAGCTTGGCAAGAAGCAGGAAGCCAAGGAGTAGTCGTCCTCCCTACTGCTTCCGGCAAAACTTATCTGGCACAATTAGCCATGCAAGTCACTGGTCGCAGTACATTAATTGTAGTACCAACTCTCGATTTAATGCACCAGTGGTACGCTAATTTAAAAGCAGCTTTTCCCGACATCGAAATCGGATTGTTGGGCGGAGGTTCGCGGGACAAAACGCCAATTTTAGTGGCAACTTACGACAGTGCAAGTATTCATGCAGAAACCTTGGGCAATAAATACGGTTTGCTGGTTTTTGACGAATGCCACCATTTGCCAACGGACTTTTATCGAGTAATTTCCGAATATGCGATCGCGCCTTTTCGACTCGGGCTGACAGCTACACCCGATCGCACCGACGGCCGCCACAGCGATTTGCATTTCCTGATCGGCCCGACAGTATTTAGCAAAAGACCCGAAGATTTGGCAGGCGATGCTTTAGCCGACCATAAAATAGTTCAAATCATGGTAAAACTGTCAAAAGAAGAGGGCGATCGCTACGCCGAATTAATCAACATTCGCAACGACTTCTTAAAACAGTCTAACATCAGAATATCCAGCCTCGAAGGTTGGAAACAGTTTATCATGGCAAGCGCGCGATCGCCCCTGGGACGGCGCGCCATGCTAGCCCACCGCCAAGCCAAAGAAATCGCCCTTTGTACCGAAGGAAAACTACGAATCTTAGCCCAAATACTAGCAGAACACTCTCCCCAGCGCACCCTAATTTTCACCGGAGACAACGCCACAGTTTACCGAATTTCCCAAGAATTTCTCATCCCCACAATTACCCACCAAACCCCAGTCAAAGAACGCCACGAAATCCTCGATCGCTTTCGCAGCGGCGAATACAAAACCCTCGTCGCCTCCCACGTCCTCAACGAAGGAGTGGACGTTCCCGACGCCAGAATTGCTATCATATTGTCAGGTACGGGCAGCGAACGCGAATACATTCAGCGATTGGGTCGAGTTCTCCGCAAAAGCAGCGATGTAAATAAGCTAGCAATTCTCTACGAAGTCGTCACCGAAGACACCAGCGAAGAAAGAACTTCTCAACGCCGCCGAGGAGGAATGCAGCCTCACAAACCCCAACCAAAAACACAAATAGAACCGCCAAAGCCAGAATATCAGCAAGTAGAAATTATCAAGCCCACTCCGATTTACGGAGTCAACCGCCAGACAACCCAGCGCGCGGCAGAGTCGCCTCAAAAATGGGGAGAAAATAATGATGAAGAAAATAAAGATTAAATATTGCAAACTTTGTGTATAATCTCATCAACAACTAATTTACCTGACCTAAAAATGAGCGATATCCCGCAAATAACTAACTTTAAAGTCTTTCCCAAACATACTGGAGTTTGGGAGGGAGACTGGACAAGGCTCGATGCCGACTGCAAAGAAACCGAGCGTTTGACATCAGTGTTAACCATGAAAATTGTTGACAACGAGTGGAGGCAAACAAACGTTCAAACTTATGCCAATGGCAAGAGTGAAACAAAAAATTTTGTGGGTCATGTTGTCGGTGAAGGGCAAGTGCAATATGAAAGCCCAGACTCGGTTTTTTCCAACTACAAAACACTAGCCACAGAAGTTGGAGATAATTTGATAATTTTTCAAACGTGGGACAAAGCAACTGGCATTCTGAGGGCTGTTGAAACCATCAATCTCGTCAGTTCCGAGCGGCGAATTCGGACTACCCAAACATTGACAGAAGAGGGAAAACTTAGGGGAGTTACGGTGATTGTTGAACAAAAAATTGAGTAAAACTTTTCACTGCTTATGCTACCAACTGATTTATTAAGTCACCGCCAAAACGGGGAATCAATCATCCCGCTACGCCTCAAGATAGATGCTAAAAACTTAGAAGCAGCTACCGAAACGATAAACTGCTTCCAAGAGTCGATCGGCAAAACCCAAGGCGAGCTCGACGGACGCTTGCTAGAATTAGAAGGCGACAGCCCCGATTATCGGCTGAAACGGGGATTAGCGCACCTGCTGAAAGGCGGTTTCTGCAACTTGGAAGTTATCAGTCCCCTAGAACCCTCAGAGTTGAGACAGCGGGTTTTTGCATTGTCCGCGCGATCGACTCCCAGCCCTCAATCCACCCAATTAACCCTGGAAAAAGTAGCAACTGAGCTCAGCCAAGACTTAAACAGAGAAGTATTTCCTCACGAAATCAGTACAGGTTTATACGCCGATTTAAACGAAAACAAAATCCTCACAGAGTTTAATGCACCAACACCGGAAAACTTGCTTCACAAATACAATCTTTCTCAAGTTCAAGGCATATTTTACCGAGCAAGTCAAGTCCAATTAACCGCCCACCGCAACGATCCGGGAGAATACAAACTCTTATTCCGCTATCTGAAACTATTTCAATTAATGACTTACATTGAAGGCGATGCAGACCACGGTTTTACACTGACAATAGATGGGCCTACAAGCTTATTCAAACCCAGCACCCGCTACGGCTTAGCCCTGGCGAAAATGCTGCCCGCACTGCTGCACGTCACCAAATGGAGTATGCACTCGACACTGCACACAAAAGACCCTTTTAGCGGCGTTTTGAAAACAGGTAAATTCACCCTAAATTCCGACTGCGGTTTAGTCAGCCACTATCCCCCGGGCAAGCCTTATGATAGTATGTTAGAAGCCGCATTTGCTGAAAGATGGAATTCCACAAAAACCGAGTGGCAACTAGAGCGAGAAGTTGATTTAATTCCGATTCCAGGTAGTGTGATGATTCCCGACTTTCGGTTAGTGCATCCCGACGGGCGAGTATTTTTATTAGAAATAGTTGGCTATTGGCGGCCGGAGTATTTGCAAAAGAAATTTGCACAAGTACAGAAGTCTGAATGCGATAACTTGATTTTAGCTATTTCCGAACGGCTGAACTTAGAAAAAGCCGGGGTGAATGTAAAAGACGTGCCAGCAAAAGTAGTCTGGTTTAAAGATAAATTGCTGCCCAAATCAGTCCTGGAAGTCCTCGAAGAGTAACCAATCCGCGCATCAGTTGGGAACTTCTTTCTTTCTCTCTCTCTGCGCCCTCTGCGCCCTCTGCGGTTCAAAAAAATCCTCCTCAAAAAACATCCCACATTGCACGCTATACTAAAATAGGAATTTACCCAAATCCTTGCCACCGCGTAGTCTCACCCTAAAACCGATTGAAAAATGGCAGACACAAGTATTGTCGAAAGAATCAAAAAGCTGTTAGCCCTCGCCACCTCATCCAATGAAAACGAATCGACTGCTGCGGCCGAAAAAGCTTCCCTTTTACTGGCACAGTACAATCTCAGCCTCGCGGATTTAGGGCCAAATCACCAAGAAGAGATTGACGAAGACTCAGTTGAAACAACATCCAAATTTGTCACTTGGAAAATGATGCTGCTTTCGGGAATTGCGGACGCTAACGGTTGCAATGCTATGCGAAACACTTATAATGGCAGTATGTTTTTGGTGGGAACTTCTACAAACCTGATTGTTTGCAAACATCTGTACGAGTATTTGAGTTCGGCGATTGAAAAAAGGGCTAAATACCGCAAAGGAAACGGCAGGGGGTTGGCGTATCTGAATGCTTTTCGGGTTGGATGCGCGACGAGGTTGAGACAAAGATTGTTGGAACAAAAGCAGGAGATGGAAGAGTCGGGGATTCCGGGTTCGGGGGATGCGGCGGCGACTCCAGGGATTGTTGTGCGATCGATGTTTGAGAAAAATCAACGGGCGATCGCGGATTATCTAGAGGGCCGAGGGGTTAAAATTAGAACGAGAACAGATTCTCAAGTCAGCAGCGCGGCGGGTTTTAATTCCGGGTATGAAGTGGGCGACAAAATTAGTTTGCACAAGCAAGTGCAGCCGCAAGGGGATATGAAACAACTGAATGAATTTCTTTGAGTTCTCGATAGTAATTGATGGATAATCAAAACAGGGATAAACTTAAAGCAAATAACAAGTTAGGTCTGATTATTCCGATTCTTCCGACTTATCTCGGACTTTGAAATAGTAAAAAAGATTAGCAACAGCCAAATTCGAGGCTTTTTCCAAGTTCGACGATACTAAACTTTTATGACCCGCTATTTCCCCTTGCTCAAGGATATAATCTTCGTACTCTTGACGCTGCTGCGGATCGAGCATTAATTCCAGTTGAGTGCAAAGCGCATAAAAATGAGACTTCGGCCTCAAATTTTCATAAAATAACTGTTCATCCGGTATCGCTAAAGCTGTTTTGGCGGAATTTTTATCCCCCATAAAAGCTAAGTCTGATTTACTAAAATCAGCACTCTCTAACTGCTTTAACTCACTTTGGGGCAAAGCTTTAGTCCATTCAATCTGATTAAGCCAAATGTCTAAGGCAGCTAAATCGTGATTGTGAATTCGCGTGATTTCAGGAAACAGAAAATCTAGTTCGTCATCAGAGTCACAAGCATCAATTATTCTTAAGCCATCTTGACGGATTTGTTGTTGAAGCTGAGAAAGCCGATCGCCCGCAGCACCAAATTCATTTTGCACCTGATACGTGCCGATAATACTTTGCTCTATCGCCCAACTGCACTCTAACCGACGCAACTGTCCCGCCGCACAAGTTTCTTCTAATAAATGCGGATTTGTGTAGTCTGCTAAAGCTTTAAACAACATCCCCCGCGCTTCAACAATTTCAGCGTTGCGGCCGTTGATATCTTGCACTTGCAAAGCCGATCGCATTCGTTGAATTGCTTGATTAAATAACCCGTAAGCCCGCACTAAAACTAAACGGTGGCTGTTAAATTTTATATCTGCAACGACTTCGGCAATTAATTTCTTAATTTCCGCGCTTTCGCCTTTTACAAGTTCTTGTAAATCGATGAATCCTTTTTCTACTTTAACGTCCAGCCTCTCTACCGCTTTTTTTAGTTTCAATGTCTGGTGCAAATTCACCGCTGATAAGGCTACCCCGGCGAAAGTTCCCACACCAATGACGGCTGTTGTCGCTTGCAGCACCCCCAAAGTGGCTTGGACGCCTTGAAAGCCCATGTGCATTTGCTGCATCTGTAAGCCGCCCATGACAAACTGCATGGGAGACACTAAGGGCGATAGTGGGTTGTTGTTGAGGGCTGCGCCAACGGCATGGGCTACGAACTCTCCTGTCGCTGCATCTCTCGCCATGCCGATCGGCACTCCAGCCGATGTAAACACTTGTACGTACTTGCCAGCCTCGATCGCAGCCTGTACCGCTGCGGGAAATACAAAGTTCATCATCAATTTTTACCCTGGTAGCAAACCACAGAATAACTAATATATTATGATAGTTTAAATAAAAAAAATTATCACTAGGCCCTGCAAATGGACACTTCGCTAATTAGTCCGCAAACGGTTGAGCTTTTTTCGCTGCTGACTGGGCAAAAACTACGAAAAGAGGATATTACTCCGCCTCTGCTTTTTCTGGCGGGGCTAGTGACGGTATTGTTGGGAGTCATTCATGCCGACGGTACGGTAAGTGCTGAGGAAAAGCAGCGATTGCGGACAACTTTTACGGAACTTATCCCCGCTAACAACAGTTTGCGCCCATTGGTAATGCCGATGGTTAAGAGCGTGCAAGACCGGCAAGTTTACAATAAAGTGACGGTGTTGTTGGCGCTGACTGCGTGTTTTTCTGAGGAGGAAAAACTACTGCTGATTAGTTTTGGGTATCAAATGTCGGCGGCAGATGGGACAATAGATGAACGAGAAAAACAATATTTGCAAAACATTGCCAACAGACTCGGAATCGCTGGGCGATTTTTGACTGTTTTGGAAGCGAGTTTTAGCAGTCAAACAATAAGCGATACAGCAGCTTTAGCAGAAGTTCACTCGTTACTCGATCCAGCACAATTTCAAGCTCTCGATTCTATGTTTGTCCGTGCTGCTAGTCACATTATCCAACATTTGCCAGCCAAACCGAAACAGCAAAAAAATCACAAAAGTTCAGTCTCGTCCTATCAGGAGTTGAAAAATTTTCAGGAGTATCGGCAACAACTGGATGCTGTTTGTGGAAAACTAGGTTTAACCCTGCGAGATGGAAGCGATCGCAACGTGCTCTCTCCTAATTTACCAGAAGAAGTAACAAAAATATCTCGTAAATTAGAATCTCAGCGGTTTCGCGTTGCTGTTGTCGGCGAGTTTAGTAAAGGAAAATCTACTTTACTCAATGCTTTGCTGGGGGAGGAAATTCAACCGGTGCGGGATATTCCCTGTAGCGGTACGGTGACAGTTTTGACATACGGCCTACAGCAGCGCGTTATCTGCAAATACACAGACGGACGAGAAGAGGAGATTTCACCTGAGCAATATAAAGATAAAGCATCGATTTCTGAGGAAGCGGCTTTAGGTTCTTTTGGGGAGGAAATTGTCAATTCAGAAATCAAAGAAATCATTTTCGAGCATCCGAATCTCGAATTGTGTACCAATGGTGTAGAAATTATTGATACTCCCGGATTGAACGAACAAGCGGAACGCACGTTAGTTACGGAACAGGTTCTCAAAACAACTGATGCGGTGATTTTTTTGACTCACGCTCAGAATCTTTTGACAGAAAAAGAGCGGGAACTTCTTTTGTATTTGAAACAAAAGTTGAATCCCGATCGAGATGATGAAGCTGCAAGAAATATTTTTATTTTAGTTAATTTTGCCGATTTGCTGCGTCGGGAAGGAAGCCGCAAGCAGGCAAGAGAAAGGGTAGAAACGTTTGTTAAAAAACAAAATTTGATTGTGGGTGAAAACCGGATTCATTTGATTTCTGCTCAATCTGCACTTGAGGCTATTTTGGATGGGACGGAAAATGAGTATGTGAAATCTTTTCAGGATTTTACCAAATCTCTGGAACAGTTTTTGGCAGTTGAACGGGGGGCGATCGCACTTCAGCAATCAGCAGCCGGAATTAAGCAAATTATTAATACTGGCTGCGATGAATTGAGTCAATATAGGGAAATCTTAGAAGGAAATTTGACAGTTTCTAAAGGAGATAAGGCGAATATTTTTGAACAAATGGCGGAAGCAAGCGGCCGCGATGTTAAGATTAGACTTTTAGCTAATGAACTGAGGGAGGAATCTGTAGGAGAAGCTATTGAATCTTGGAATGAATGGGTCGAAGGATTGGGACAACGCCTGATTGCAAAAAGCGACGGCTGGACTTCGGAGCATTCGCATATGTGGAGTCAAAACGAGCTGACGAAAGATTATTCCGACCAATTTGTGCGAGATATCACCCAAGAAATAGAAGATTGGGCTACTCAAAAAGTACAGTCTATTTTACAAGAGAATACGGGAGCTTTAAATAGTCAAATAAATGAAGACATTGATGCGATTCGGCAGGAGTTTCAAAAGTTCGATAAGCAACTGAGTAGTAACCTTGTCAGTCAATTTAATAATTTGGCGATGGCAGGTAATTTGGGCGAGATTGGTACAACTGGAAGCGGGATTGCTGAATCAATTGACGATATTGGCGACGGCGGATTATTCATGGGCGGTTTGGGAATTGGTGCTGTCGCGGCTGCTGTGTTAATCGCTCTTCCACTTGGTATCATTCCAGTAATTTTAGGGACAATACTTGCGGGTGCTGGTGGAGGTTTGGGCTGGAGCTTTTTAGATGGCGATGCCGTTAAAGCTCAAATAAAGGAAAAAGTTTGTGAGTTAGGGATTGACAAGTTCAACGAATCTTCACAGTCTATTCTTGATAAGATACACGAAAGAGTTATTGCAGTCTTTGAAGAAAGAGTTGAAACCAGTAGCGGTGCGATGTCAAAAGCGATCTCTCTGTGGGAGAATTTATTAGAACAGCAGGAAAAGCGCGATCGCCAAAATCAAGCAGAATGCGAGGCCGAAAAGGTTTGGCTGGCTGACAAACGTCGGGAACTTGAACAAGTACAGAATCAAATTGAAACAATCTTAAATCAAAGCGATCGCTAATTCAATGAATAACGGGTAAGCGCCAAAAAACCATAGTACCTTGTAAATACTATGGTTTTGTCGCGGTGCGTGACAGTCAATAGTCCCACCGCCGCGAGTTAAAGTTTTCCCGTTGTCACGCACCCTACGACTGATATCTTGCACAGAGTACGATCGCCCTCAATCAATCAATCAATCAATTCCGCTTCTTCAAAAATCTGTCTAGTCGTCAACTCCAAACCAGGCAGCAACTCATCTACAATCGGTGTATTATCCGTATAAACTTGACTCGAACCATCGGGGAAAAAGCTTTTTATTAAAATAGCTTCTGGATCAATTACCCAAACTCGCGGAACTCCCGCCGCCAAATAATCTTTCGCCTTCTCTTCAAATTCCTTCATACTTTGATCCGGTGATATAATCTCAATCACCAGTTCAGGAATTGCGGGACAAGCTTCATTTCGCCGCCAACTTTTCGGCAGACTTTCATAAGAAATGTACGTTAAATCGGGAACAGGTGCCCAATCTTTATCCTGACGTTTTAACAAAATTGCCCATTCTGGAAGCACTCGCCCGCGTCCTTTACACCATACACGAATCAGGCGACACAAAGTAAACTGTAAAGTCGAATGAAAATATTTTGGAGACACTTTGGGGACTGCTTCACCATCTACAAACTCACAATATATATCTCCGTCGGGCAAAGCTAGAAATTCTGCTAAAGTGAGTTTGGTTCCGATGCCTACCATGAATCCCAGCCCTCTCGCTAATTAATTCAAATATCAATTATACAAAATTTCCCAACTTTCCTAGAAGTACGATCGCCCCTGGGCCTCTATTCCAAAAACCGAATAACAAAATCCCCGACTTCTTAAAGAAATCGGGGATTTAAGCGCGATCGCATTTTAGGTTAGGCGTTTCGCCAGTTTTTATGCCAAAACTGGCACGGGCTGCGGCCAACGTCCCATGACTTTACCAATCACCGCCAATTCTTCCATCAACTTGTCGAACTGATCCGGCGTTAAAGATTGCGGCCCGTCAGACAAAGCTTTTTTCGGATTCGGGTGCACTTCAATCATCAGCGAATCTGTACCAGAGGCGATCGAAGCAAACGCCATCGAGGGTACAAACTGCGCCCAACCGGTGCCGTGACTCGGGTCAACCATCACCGGTAAGTGAGTCAGGGTTCGCAATACTGGTACTGCCGACAAATCTAGCGTATTGCGTGTATATTGCCTGTCATACCCGCGAATTCCGCGCTCGCACAAAATCACGTTCGGATTGCCAGAAGCCATGATATACTCAGCAGCCATCAACCATTCTTCAATGGTGGCGGAGATGCCACGCTTCAGCAAAATTGGTTTGTCTTGAGCTCCGACTTTCTTCAACAGTGAGAAATTCTGCATATTTCTCGCCCCGACTTGGATCACATCGGCTACTTCGGCGATCGCACTTAAGTCGGCCGCATCCATAACTTCTGTAATAATTCCCAAACCGCTAGCTTCCCGCGCCGCAGCTAGCAATCCCAAAGCACTCTCGCCGTGGCCTTGGAAAGCGTAGGGGGAAGTTCTCGGTTTGTACGCCCCACCACGGAGAAAATGAGCTCCAGCAGCTTTGACGCGCATTGCCGTTTCGACAATCATTTCTTCGTTTTCGACCGAGCAAGGGCCCGCTACGATCGCGATCGGGTGATGCAAGCCGATCATCACAGTTCCTAAAGGAGTAGCAACCGCTACTTCGCTGGCTTCTCCTTGGCGGTACTCCAGAGAAGCACGTTTGTAGGGTTTTTCCACGCGCAGGACTTCTTCAATCCAGGTGCTCAATTCGCGCAGTTGCATCGGTTCGAGCTCGGCGGTGTCGCCTACCAAACCCATAACAACTTTGTAACGGCCGACTATTTTTTCTGGTATCAAACCCCAGGTACTGCGGAGCTCTTCATCTAGTCGATCGATCTCGGCTTCTGGAGTGCCGGCTTTCATTACAATAATCATATTTTGTTTGCCTTTTCTGTTGGGCTAGAAACGGATGATGACTCTGATGCACTGAGAAAAATAGATGCAATGGCGATCGAGAATCTATTTATATCAGTATTTTTAGCATTGTTGTGGGGTGGGTTCTTATTCCCTCCCCAAGGACAAACTCGCTAATGGTTAACAGCTTAGTTTTTTAGCTAATGACTAATGACTAATAACTCATGACTAATGACTAACTTTTTGGCTTCGCGGCGCGCCACGCTTCTCGCATCCGTCCAAAATTGGTATTAAATTCTTCCCACCCCAGAGTGCTTCCTGAAACTTCTTCATCCCAGGAAGCTGAGAGGACTCCGTAGCTTAATCCCAGAACGCCTAGACCAAAACAGCCCATGCTTACCAGCAATACTGCTGTGTTGGGCAGATCAAACAAGCCGTTGCTGACTACCAAATAGCTGACAAAAAATGTGGAAATTCCCAATAGAGTAGGTATCCCGCAGAATACCCCTATCCGAGATATCATGCGTTGGCTGACTACTTCTGGGATGGATTGCGCCTGTTTTCCGGTTTTGTTAGCTTTCGGCTGCTTGTCGGCAGAATCCGACTCTAAGGCTAGGCTTGCTTGGGGTTCTGGGGGCTTTTTAGGCGTTTTTTTACGATTTGTTGCCGGTTCAAAGGGCAAGCGCTTGCGGGGTGGTTCGGAGGACATATTTTATCTCTAACCTGAAATCTCGAACATTTTTCAATAAGTCTTGGTGTTTGTCCAAGATTAAAGAATATTGTCGCAAATTTTGGCTTTGGTGTTTAGCCGCGAATGCCTAGACGGGCAATCAATGCTTTGTAACGATCGACATTTTCCCTTTGGATGTATGCCAGCAGGCGCTTGCGGCGGCTGATCATCATCATCAAACCGCGCCGGGAGGCGAAGTCTTTTTGGTTGATTTTCAGGTGGGCGCTGAGTTTTGTGATGCGATCGGTCAGCATGGCGACTTGGACATCTGCTGAACCGGTATCGGTTTCATGGGTTTGGAAGTCGCCCATGATTTCTTGTTTGCGCTGTTGTGTAAGAGCCATGAATTGATTTTAGTTTTTTTTGTACGATTGTCACAATCTCCAATGTTATCACAGGCGAAGCATAACAAGGATAAAATTTTTGCCACGCATGGGTTTGTTGACCCGGCCGAATTTTGGTTTTTCTTCCCGGTTTTTGGATGTTGTAGGGGATTATCGGCTCAAATAGGCGATCGCCTCACGTATCCAATCATCGGCATTACCTTTGGCGGATAAAGTGCTGTCTTGACTAAGGGTTTGCAGGGCTTGCAAGACTTCAGCCGCAGTGTATCCCATCGCCAGCAGGATCATCTCGACTTCTTCTTGAATAGCTGGGGGGACTCCGGCGGCGACTGAAGTTGTCAAACCTGCTTGCTGTCGCCATTCCGAGAGTTTGCTTTTGAGTTCCAGGGCGAGACGTTCTGCGGTTTTTGTACCCACGCCGGGGGTTTTGGCGAGGATGCGGGTGTTACCGCCGACGATCGCCTGGACTAAATCTTGCAATCCTAAAGTATCGAGAAGTGCGATCGCCAGTTGAGCACCGACACCGCTGACACTCGTCAACTGCCGAAACAAATCGCGTTCGGCCGCGCTGCCAAAACCGTACAAAACGATTTGGTCTTCCTTAACTTGCTGGTGGGTAAAAATTTGCGCGACTTCGCCGGATGCTGGCAATTGACCGGTCACGCGGGGCAAAATTTGGATTTCATAGCCGATTTGATTGACTTCCAGAGTCAATATGACGCGGTTGCTGCCTTTGGCGATATCGGCTACTGTGCCTTTGAGATAGCTAATCATAAAATTAATAATACACCGCTATTGGCTTTCATCAAAGTCGGCGATGATGCTGCGGATTCCGTTGAGACTGATATCTGCGCGACTCCCTTCGGGATAGCTTCGCTTCACGGATTTTGAGTAAATGGTTAACAAAAGTACGATCGACGGCGATTCAACTTGATCGATAATGCGATATGCTGCACTTTTCCCTTTTTGGTTATGCTGTTTTGCACCCGGACTTTTAAGATGCTCTAATCTTCGGTTATTCCGGAAATGCGATCGCCCATAAAATTGCCAGCCTGTATTTGTTCAATTACGGGCTGGACATCTTTGCGGATACTGCGATATCTTTTCGCGAGGGCATACAAATTTGCTTCAAAGTCATCCGCAAATCTGATCGTGATTGCTTCGGCTTCATTCGGCATAGATTCTCTCCCACAGTTGAGAGATTTGTCGGGTTTGTCCGGCTTTGGCTTGCTGCAACGCTCTTCTGAGACTAACTTTTACTTCTTCAACTGGAGTATCGTCGGGGTCGTATTCAGCTTCATCTTTAGGTTCCTGAAAGAGGACGATAATTCGCACGGTGCCCGGAGTGTCTAGTATTAAAGGTCGATCGAGAATTAATTGACCTTTTTTGTCGAGCGTTCCTGTGACTTCTAAGGCTTTCATTTATTTTTCCTTAATTTTTTTGACTTAATACTATTACCTGGAGAGGTGACAAAGATATCTACAAAGTAGACTGCATCAGGGTTGAAGCCGGTATACCCTGTTGATAAAAGCGACGTTTATTTGGAGTTAAATTCATTAACTCTTGAACAGGTTCAGAATATTGAGCGAGGTAATTCA
>NZ_JAUBQR010000389.1:0-2774 GCF_036701385.1 Microcoleus sp. Pol12B4
ATTATCCCGCCTTCCCAGCTAGAAAGTCGGCGATTTCCGGTAGGTAAAAACCATTCGACGCTGGCATTCGGTTCCTTGTTGGGATTCAGCTTCAGCACTCCACCGTTGCCCTGAATGTATTGTTTTTCAATGGCACAAAACAGTTTGCCTGATTTAGAAATTACAGCACTTCCATCCAAATCTGAACCAGTATAAAAATCCCAGACTATCTTTTTAGTTTCAATGCTAATACCGTAAATATGACCGGAACCAGCAGCTATAAATATTCTATCTTTGAGTCTCGATGGCGATGACTCCGCTACCAAGTTTCCGCGGTGCTTGCTGATATCTCCGGCTGCATAAAGCTGTACTTCCGACAAGATACTTGGCTGCTTGATGCCTTGTTTGATTTTTGCCTGGCTTGTGGAACTATCGAGAAAATAGCCGATCGCATTTTCCCCCGCATTGAACAAAACGCCACCGCCGATGTCCAAAGCGCTGCTGTCATTATCCCGGCTGTAGCTGGGCGTTTTCCTGATGTCCAATTTCCAAAGTTCCTTGCCAGTTCTAAAAGATATTGCCCTAAAACTCGGCACGACACTTTTGCCACCACCGCCACTGCGGCTGCCCTGCAAAATTACAATTCTGTTTTCTGCGCTCGCTTTTTCATCGATATAAATTGTTGAGGAACCTTTGATTATATCATCAAATTTATAGCGCCAAACTTCTTTATTAGTAGCAATATCTATTTTTCGCAAATTGTGGTCATAAGCACCTATAATTAAATAAGTTTTTCCCCCGTCTCTGGTAATTGTCGGCTGTCCCGTCCAACCGGCACCGCTCCAAACTACAGACCGCCTTCCCAGAAAAGTCCGTCCGCTTCCTAGCTCAAACTTGTCGATTAACTTCAAACTTTTCGGAACACCTCTGCCGTAGAACCGACGCTTGTCGTTACCTAAAAATGTCGGGACTAATAATTCTATTTCTGGATCTGCTTTTGTCAGATAATTGTTAAGATTAGTTTCTAATAAAGCTTGTTCCGACGATGCCGTTTGACTCAGTTTGATAACAGCAGGAGGAACAGCAGCACTCAGCAAAAATTGTCCTAGCTGTTGATTGAAGGTTCTCCGAGATGATAAGCTCATATTGGATCGAGATAATCAGCCTTAATATTAAAACATAATTATCAGCGACAACTCAAGTAAAACATCTCGCGCTAAACTGCTAGAGAACTGACAAGCTTACTCAGCACGAGTTAAAGTGGATTTGATTATGGTCAACCGTCTTGCTCAATCCCAAAGCCTTTACCTGCGGAAACACGCCGAAAATCCGATCGACTGGTGGCCTTGGTGCGAAGAAGCTTTGGAAACGGCCCGAAGCGAAAATAAACCGATTTTCCTGTCAATTGGCTACTCTAGCTGCCACTGGTGTACGGTGATGGAAGGGGAAGCATTTTCCGATCGCGCGATCGCCCAATACATGAATTCGCATTTTATACCGATAAAAGTCGATCGCGAAGAACGCCCGGATATCGACAGCATTTATATGCAAACATTGCAAATGATGACCGGTCAAGGCGGTTGACCGCTCAACGTTTTTCTGACTCCAGACGAGCGAGTTCCCTTCTATGGAGGCACTTATTTCCCTGTAGAACCGCGCTATGGACGGCCGGGATTTTTAGAAGTTTTGCAAGCAATTCGCCGCTTTTACGACACAGAAAAAGGCAAAGTAGAAGCCTTCAAAGCAGAGATTTTAGGCAACCTCCAACAGTCGGCAGCGCTGTCAGGAGTGACCGCCGAATTAAATCGCGAAGTCTTCCAAAAAGGGTTAGAAATCAACACCGGAGTTATTGCGGGCAGCAACCCCGGCCCCAGTTTTCCGATGATACCTTATGCTGAGCTAGCACTGCGGGGAACGCGATTTAATTTTGAATCAAAATACGACAGCAAACAAGTCTGCACTCAGCGCGGATTAGACTTAGCATTGGGCGGCATTTACGACCACGTAGGTGGCGGATTTCACCGCTATACAGTTGATGCGACTTGGACTGTACCACACTTTGAAAAAATGCTCTACGACAACGGTCAAATTGTTGAGTATTTAGCAAATTTGTGGAGCGCGGGAATACAAGAACCTGCTTTTGAAAGTGCGATCGCGGGGACAGTAGAATGGTTGAAGCGAGAAATGACCGCGCCAACGGGCTATTTTTATGCCGCACAGGATGCTGACAGCTTTAACACTTCTGAAGAAGTTGAACCGGAAGAAGGAGCATTTTATGTCTGGACTTATGCCGAACTGGAACAACTGCTAACTGCTGAGGAATTAACAGAAATTAAAGCACAATTTACTGTTAGTCGCAGCGGCAATTTTGAAGGTCAAAATGTATTGCAGCGCCGCCATCCAGGAAAACTGAGCGATACGGTAGAATCGGCTTTGGCTAAACTCTTTCAAGTTCGCTACGGTGGCAATCCCGATACTGTACAAACCTTTCCACCAGCCCGCAACAATCAAGAAGCTAAAAATGACAGTTGGCCGGGTAGAATTCCCGCAGTTACTGACACCAAAATGATTGCTGCTTGGAATAGCTTAATGATTTCGGGATTAGCCCGCGCTGCCGCTGTTTTTGAGAATTTGGAATATCTAGAATTAGCTGTGACAACTGCTAATTTTATTTTAGATAATCAGTGGGCTGATGGGCGGTTTCAGCGGTTGAATTATGACGGACAATCTGCTGTAACCGCGCAGTCGGAAGATTATGCTTTGTTTGTGAAAGCTTTGTTGGATTTGCACCAAGC
>NZ_JAUBQR010000076.1:0-27035 GCF_036701385.1 Microcoleus sp. Pol12B4
GCAGAAAAGGCAGAAGCCGGAACCATGCAGCAGCCCCCCCGGAAAAAATCGCAACCGCTTCTCGATCGGTCTCTGCTTTTGCGCGCCTATGGCTTCTTGGGATTGCTGGAAGCTGCCGTAGCGATGGCAGCATTTTTTCTGGTGTGGTGGAGTTACGGTTATGACTTGGCAGAATTACAAGCCGCAACCCCAAGCATTCTGTCTCATTCAGCAGATGCCGCTACGATCGCCATCTATACTCAAGCCATTACTATGACTCTGGCATCTGTTGTGGCTTGTCAAACGGGCAATGTCTTTGCCTGTCGATCGGAACGTGGATCAATTTTGCGGCTGGGATTCTTTTCTAATCCACAAATCTGGCTCGGAATTGTCATTGAATGGGTTTTAGTGGTGCTCGTGATCAATAACGAATTGTTGAGCCGCATCTTTTCGACAGCACCTTTAGCACCCTGGCAATGGCTGCTATTGTTGGTGTGTCCACCGATCATTTTAGGAGCAGAAGAACTACGAAAAGTGGTGTTTCCTGGGAAATTGATTCCGAAGCAGAGCCAGAAAGGTAATTAGGTTGAATTTTGTGAACACTTGCTACTCCTAATTGCTGACGATCGCATTTACGGATACAGATATATCTAGAAATGCGATCGGGTAAACTGTTCCGCCTGTTAGTAACTACCGCGCATCCCCAATTAAAATAAACGGCGACCAATAAAACGGATGGCGAGTAATTTGACTCAATTTAGCTTGCCGCAAAGCTTCATTTTTACTCATCCCTTTATTGATATTTTGATAAAATTCAACCATCAATTCTTGAGTAGCTGAATCATCAACATTCCACAAACTTGCCATCACAGCATTCGCACCCGCACGCTCAAATATATATGCAACTCCCGCTATTTCTTCACCGTTAGAATTCGCTTGCATAGCAGTTTGACACGCGCTTAAGGTGAGGAGTCTGGTGTTTTGCAATCCTAATAACGCCGCATCGCGAATATTGAATTGGCTGTCAGCAAATAGCAGTGTATTTTCCTCCATGCCCAATTTTTGACAGCCTCCCTGTTGGAAACAGCCGTGAGTTGCTAGGTGCAAAAAGGGAAAGCGGGGTGCTTGAGTTTTGAATTGGTCGAGGGTGGCGGTATTGCCGATATAGGTGGAACTTCCCGGTAATAATTGAGCGATATTTCTAACTTCTGCTTCGGAACCGGGTAGATTTTGCGGATTTCGGGTGACGGGATTTCCTAATGCTAAGATGCCGCCTTGTAATGTCGAATAGGGAATTGACCTGGTAGAAATGCGGGTGAGATAGTTGACGGGATATTTCTGGATGAGGAATTCATCGGTTTGTTCGTCATAGAGCGTTTCAAAGGGGATGTAGCGCAGTTTTCCCGTAGCGATGATGCTCAATTGTTTGGGTGAGAATGCCTTAATTTGGTCTTCTACGGGACGAATCAGGATTTCGTAGAGTTTGCTGCCAGTTACGGTGAAGTTAGTGTCGCCAGTATTTTGCAGCTGTTCGCGGTATTGAGTGAGGAGTTTGTCGAATTCTGCAGGATTAATAGTAATTTTTTTAACACTTAAACTATCTTTTGTCAAGACAAATAGGGCGATCGTATTGGGGACATTCCCGATATTTGTGAGCAAAACTGGTTGAATGACAACGGTTCCGGGTGAGATACTTGCTTTTAGTTGGGCGATGTCTTTGAGTTTGGTTTCAAATAGTTCGGCGACTTCTGGGAAACTGCGGGAGATTTCTTCTGCTTGGCGGTTGACTTCTGCTTCTAATTCCCGCATTTGTCGGGAGAGATTTTCTGAGAATTTGTCTTTGAGTTGGCCGCGGAGGAATTGCAGTTGTTGATTTTTTTGATTCCACTCGTCAATGGCTTTTTGTGCTTGGGGGTTGGCAACTTTGGCGTCAATTAAGCGGGTGTAGTCGGCGAGATCGGCTGTGGTGGCGATGTTGACCCATTGAAAAGCGCGATCTGCTTGGTTTTGGTCGATGAGGAGGGATGTGAGGGCGATCGGAGTTAAGTTATTAGCTTGTAAAAACTTTTGGCGATTTTCTCGCTGTAAGCCACTCCGCATTTCTAAAGTAATCTTGATGGAGTCCTCCAAGTTTTTGATGGCATCAGTAGGTTTATTTATATCTCGGTAGGCTAAACCAATATTAGTTAAAGTAACAGCTTCGCCAGGGCGATCGCCAACTTGCAGCCTAATTTCCAAAGCTTGGTTATAGGATTTCAATGCCTTGTTTGGTTGTTTCATGTTTTGGTAGGCTAAACCCATATTATTCAAAGTAGTAGCTTCCCCAGAGCGATCGCCCCCTTCCCGCATAATTGGCAAAGCTTCGTTAAGGTATTCCAATGCCTCTTCTGGTTTGCCAATGTTGTTATAGGCTAAACCCATATTAGTTAAAGTAGCAGCTTGCCCTGGGCGATCGCTCACTTCCTGCCTAATTTTTAAAGCTTGCTTAAGATATTCCAATGCCTCTTTTGATAGTTCAAGTTTGTCGTAGGCTAAACCCATATTATTCAAAGTAGTAGCTTCCCCAGAGCGATCGCCCCCTTCCTGCCAAATTGCTAAAGCTTGCTTAAAGTTGTCCAATGCCTTTTCTGATTTTCCAATTCTGTAGTGGACCCAACCAATACCATTCAAAGCAACAGCTTCTACAAATCGAGCGTGTACTTCCTGGGAAATTGGCAAAGCTTGGTTATAGTATTTCAATGCCTCTTCTGGTTTTCCAATGCTGTCATAGACCCAACCAATCTGAGTCAAAGTAAAAGCTTCCGCAGAGCGATCGCCCACTTCCTGCCAAATTGGCAAAGTTTGGTTATAGTATTTCAATGCTTCTTGTGGTTGTCCTGTGTTCTGGTAATACGAACCAATATTAGTCAAAGTTCTAGCTTCCCCAGAGCGATCGCGCACTTCCTGCCAAATTGGCAAAGCTTGCTTAAGGTATTCCCATGCCTCTGTTGATTTGCCAAGTTTGTCGTAGGCTAAACCAATATTAGTCAAAGTCAAAACTTCCCCATAGCGATCCCCCACTTCTCGCGAAATTGGCAAAGCTTGGTTAAAGTATTTTAATGCTTCTTTTGGTTGTCCAATGTTGTTGTAGACGATACCAATCCTATTGAGGACTGATACTTCCGTTTTTAAATCGTTCAATTGTCGTACAATGCTTAAAATCTGCTGCCATGTTTCTATTGCCGGTTGCGATCTTCCTTGCTGTTGCTGTTCTATTGCTTGCCGTATCAGTTTCTCTACTTCTTGACTCTGTGCATTTGGACTTTGTGCCCTACTAGGTTGCAGGATCGGTGGTACAATCAGAGGAGCTAAACACACACCCAAAACCAAAACCTTGCTAATAATTCGTTTCATTTTTTTTTATTCACCGAATGCGATTAAATAGGAGAGGCATCAGAAGTCTCATTACATATAATCCTGAAAATCTTCTAATGGTTCATCAAAGTCATCAGATATGGTAATCACCTTGCAGTCGCTCCCAAACAACGGTGGACGGTGCTGTCTTAAACCCCTAACACAATCAATAAGGAGTTACTAAAATAGTCACCGTCTTTTTCTGCGGCTCGAATTTCATTTCATCAACTACAAATTGCCGATCTTTTGCAACTGCCAAAATTGCCCGCAATTGTCCCCGATTCACAACAGGCGACCTCAATTTTACCTCAGCTTGACCTTTGACAGCATCTATCAGACGAAAATCGCCGATCGGAATACCGTTCCATTTCGCTTGAGTATTTGTATCTACTGAGTTTTCGCCCCGAATAAACTGCACCCCATTAGTTCGATAAACCACCGCATTATTGGGAAATACTATTTTATCAATTTGACTCAAGGGGAGCGATCGCTTTTCCCTCGATCCCTGTATCCATAATTTTTGCCCTTTCTCATCAATCTCTACAACTCTACCATCTCTTTTTTCGCCCCCTTTCATCACAATTTCCGCTTGCGTCGGCAACGCTACGGGTATGGGCCCGCTGGCGTTAGCCTGTGCTTGTACGGATGGCAAATTGCGTTTCTGGACTTCCTGACTGGTGGCATTAACTCGTGCAGCCATACTCGCCGTTACTGTAAAAAGTGCTACAACTAGAAAAGAAAGCGTTCTGCGTTTCATACTTCCCTAAACTCCTTTCAAGGGTAAGCGTTAACCCGCTACCATTATAAACCCATACTTCAGTCCCTTGAGGGTAAATCCGTGCTCCCAACTCCAGAATCTACCCCCGAATCGAATATTTTAGGCAGCTTTGCCAGTGTTTTTGGCTTGCTTGGTGCTGCCCTGTTTTTCACGGGATGGATTTATCGCTGGTCTTATTTTTCCTTCTTTCAGCTAGAGGTAACGACTCTCGATTTACCCGTCGAATCGTTTTTTATGGTGCCGCTTCAGGTGTTTTTAGCTGGCGGAAAAAGCATATTCAAAAGTACGATTGCCCTTGTGATCACAGCCCTGGCGATTTACCTCAGTTTGTGGCTGGCTAATAGTATAAACAAGACAGTTTCTGTTAAAATTAATGGCATAATTACACGGTCGCTTTCCTATCCTTACGGCAGAAGATTCAGGTGGATTTACCGCATCCTGAAATCTTGGCAACAATTTAATGTAAATAGATATAACTCGATAAAATTATTGCGATCGCTAGTTGACGAAATTATCATCGTCGGTTGGGTATTGCTAGTGTTGTTTTGGTCAGCATACCACCAAGGTATTGCCGATGCCCGACGCGATGCCGGGGAAAATTCCTCTTTACCCGCAGTTGCCTTAATCGCCAAGCAAGACAACATTGCTTTAGGCAGAAAACTCGACGATCCAACGCTCCGACTAGACCCCAAAGGATTTAAGGCGATCGGCGATGCAGATCTATTTACAGATTTGAGCAAAAGAGATTATACTGATATCAATAATCCCAAAGAACCTAGAGTTTGGCGGTTACTTTTGGAGAGAGGAAACTGGATTTATATGTTTCCGGCTTTAACAAATAAACAGCAAACAGACCCTAAAGCTCGCCCGCCAGTGATTGCCATTCAACAAAGTCAATCCGGCGATCAATTGTTAATTGTAAGTCCCGAAGCTTCTAAACAGTCTAAATAAATTAGGCTTGGGTCTGGTTTTCATCCAGGATTATACACAGATGGTCAGAAACCTCGGTTAGTCCGATAGTCCGCCAGTCCGTTAGGGGTTACAACTCCCGACGGACTTTTGCTATTAAGCCGAGGTTAAAATCCCCGACGGACTTAATACAGAGTCGCTACCATTGTCACCGTCATTTGTGTTTATTTGTTATGTGCGATCGCACATAACTTCAAACACACCCCCTGGAATAAACTGACACAAAGCCCTCCGCCGATCGTCCGCATCTTGGTGGTTGACAAAACGCGCAATTGTATAGCGCTCAGCATTCGGTAAAATTTGGATGATCGCCCCCCTTTGACTTTTCAGGTGTTTTCCCTCGCGAATTTGAGTTGAGTTCGATAGGGGAAAATTTCTATTATCTCCATTGCAACCTATTAAACTAATCGGTAGTCCTGCATAAGTAATGATGAAACTCGATATAACCCTATGTGTGTAGGGATTAAGGGAGCAAAAATCCTAACTCTTGCACCACTACCCAGCACATGAAGCCCTCGGAGTTTGAAAATAAGTTGGCTACCTTACCCGAATCCTCATCAGTTGATGGATATCTGAATTCTAGAGCCAACAAACATCGTAGCAACACAAAATGATGCCTAAGTAACCCCAACTTTTCGGTTAACACATACATTTAAAAATCTAGAATTTTTCGGATAACACTCTTTAGATCGTCATTAGCAGGCCGTTTGGCAAACTGCTCATGACTGTAAATCGCAACCAGTCTAATTGTGCAAGTAGTAGCGTTCACCAAGTACATCAGTCTAATTTGCCCCGAAGCCCCTTTTGCCAACCTGATTTCCAATTTATGAAAAGTCCATTCTTGGGGTAACAGAGTTTTTCCCGGTAGAGGTTCATTACGAGAGTTCTTGGGGTATTGATCGTCAATTAAATCTTCCAAAGTTTTTGCAATCATGGCAACAAAGTTTTCTTTGTGAACCTTTGCAAGTTTCTTGAAAGGACGCTTGAAATTATCGGATGCTTCAATAGTTTTTGCAATCATGGCAACAAAGTTTTCTCTGTGAACCTTTGCAGGTTTCTTGAAAGGACGCTTGAAATTATCGGATGCTTCAATCGAGAAGGGAGTTGAGCCAGTCATGCACTTCTCCTTGGCCAATACTATTTAATGATTCCGAAGCCAACGCATCGTTTACAATTTGAGACATCGCTAGTTCGTATGCAGGGCGAGCGCTTTCTATGCGATCGAGCTTTTGATAGCCTAATTCCTTCATGTCATTAAGCTGAATTGGCTCCGTTGAACTTGCTTGAGGTGGTAGACCTTTACGAGCTTTCTTCCAAGGAAATTCTCCGTGAGTCATATCGCTGAGTTGATAAGCATGGTAGCCACCGAAGTATTCCCCAATTTTTTCTAAAAGTTCTTTCTTCTCCGATGGAAAATTCGACAAGGATTCTTTGGGAGGAATTGGTCATTGTTTAGCCTCAAAATCACAGTAGAATCTATAAGCAGGAGGACAAACATGCCCATAGCGCCACGCTTGGATTTCTTCTGCAAACAACGGCTCATTGTACAGCGCCAAATGTAAGCTCTGAGCATAATATAAAAGCTTTTGAACCTTCATATTGGTCATTTCAGCTTCTATACCATCCTCATAAGTTCTGATAATCAAGTAGCTAGCAGCATTGAGACAGTCAATCAGGGCTCAATCCACATCCTTACTTAAATAAACGTTTTTTCTTTTAACCAATTTGCCAAATGTCAATATATAATTATTATATACGAAGCCTGTAAATAGTGCAGTAATATATTTAAAATGTATAACAACATACACCAGAATAAATATTAAATAGGACTTGCCAAAAAATAAAATCTCGCACCTGGAAAGATCGCCCCCACTCACCAGATTAAAGCATTTGGACATCAAGCCAGAGGTTTGAAACATAAATTTTCGCCCCTCTGCCTACCCCCTAAATCTCTCGCCCAAACATCACATCACCCATTTCCCGCCGGTATCCGCACAGTGAAAATAGATCCTTTTCCCTTTTCGCTTTCTACCAAAATTTCCCCGCCCATCATCTGACAATAGTAGCGGCTAAGTGTCAGCCCCAATCCGGCGCCTTCGTACTGTCGCGTTGATGAACAGTCAGCTTGCACAAAAGCTTCAAACAATTTGTGCTGTTGTTCTTGCGACATTCCAATTCCGGTATCCTTGACAGATAAACAAATCCAATCGGACTCTTGAACATTCAGCAAGGGACAAGCGATCGCCGCAGAATGAATTTCATCGGCAGGTATTGAATCGTCAATCGCCGATCGCCCTGCTGCATTCAATTTGCCGCTTCCTTTAATGCGCCTGACAGTTAGTTTAACTCTGCCGTTTTTGGTGAACTTAGCAGCATTACTCAGCAGGTGCATCAAAACCTGCCGCACTTTTTTGAAATCTGCGTGCATGATACCCGCAGTTCGATCGCACTCAATCTCCAAAACATTGCCATTTTTCTCTACCAACAGTTTCGCAGCACTCGCAACATTGTCAACCAGGGATTCGATGTCAAACTCTTGGATTTCGAGTTTCATCCCCCCCGCTTCAATTTTTGACAAATCGAGGATATCGTTAATCAAAGATAACAGGTGCGTGCCCGCCTTCTGAATCTTCTGCAAGTCGGGTACAAACTCATCAAATCCCGCATCTTGGGCATCTTCTGAAAGTAGTTGACTGTAGCCGATAATCGCATTTAAAGGAGTCCGCAATTCGTGGCTCATGTTTGCTAAAAACTGGCTTTTAGCAGTGTTAGCGGTGACGGCGGCTTCCTTAGCTTGTTTCAATTCTTTTGTATGTTCCGAAACTCGCTCGATTAGGTGATTGAGAGACACAGCTAATGAGCCTATTTCGTCTTGTCCGGTGACGGAAGCTCGCAAATCAAAATTCGACTCGGCGGCCACTTGTTTGGCAATCTGAGTGACGCTCACGACGGGTTTAGCGATCGCCCGACTGGTGCGGTCAGCCACCATTCCGGCTACCACGACCGACAGCAGCATACTAATAATAATTATGGCTTTTTCCATTCCTTGAGCGTCTTCCATCACTTCACCGCCTTGCCCCTCTTGCTGCTGGGCAATATCGAGGATTTGGCTCAATCTCTCAAGGCTGCTGTTGAGCTGTTTTACACCTTCTCCACTTTCTGTGGCCAACAATTTTGTGGCAGACTCTATCTCCCGATGTGACAGTTGCGATTGCTGAATTTGCTGCAAAGTTGACTTGAGAGTATCGGCATAGGATTCTAAATCTTCCGTGCAATCTTGTAGTAAACTTTTGAGAACTTCCGGCTTTGCTGCCAGCCAAGCAGGTTGGCTATCGGCAAACTTTTCTATGCGTAACCGCAGCTCTTTTGCTTGAAAAATGCTCTTAACAAACTGCTCTTCTTGAAGTTTCAGCTTGGCGGAATTATCTACAAAAGAATCTAGCTGCGCTCCCTGCAATTGTGCCGCCATCGCTGCATCTTTAAAATTGCCGAGTAATTGCGCTTGTAGGTGAGCGTCATTGAATTGTTTTAATCCTTGTCCTTGGTAGTAATCGGCAATCACCAGCCCACTCAAAGAGCCAAAAAATCCGATTCCTATTGCCAGGAAATACCCGCGACCAATTTTTTTATGGATGGACAAAGCACCAATTTTATAGGGCCACGTTTGGCGGAGTTTTAAGGATGGTATTTCTACAAAATCCTTGCTGGATATTTTCTTGTGTGCGGTTTCTAGAGAAGCGACTTGTTCAGAAATAAAGAGCGGCATCAGTTTACCTACCTTGCTATTTTTTTGTTTACCTTTCGCGTTGCCACAGGTTCTTTCTGCGGGTTAAATGGTTCTAACTCTCGATTAAACTAGCCTTGGTATTCCCAAACGGCAACTGATAAACTTGCTTCGTTCCCTGTTTTTTTCGCAAGTTAATTTTGGACATATGCAACCGCTGTATTCTGCTAACATCTACCACGCTCTTAAGTTCTCCAAATGGAAAAGCTTGTCTGTTTAACCGTAGACATCTGCGAAAAAGCATCTGAAACTATTGTCGAGTCAGAGGATAAACTTAAATTCGGTTGATGTCTAAGAGATAATTAGGCTGTTGATGACTGTTGTCAAATTACTTTTTCGACTCGTAAAAGTCTGCCACAGGCAAAAAAAATAAAAATTTATACCCGCAGTGAATTATCCCTGCGTAGAATGTTACAGACAGAAAATTCTCTCTGACCTGTTTTGCCTGTGAGTAGCCCAAAGCTGATATTGTCTGTTGACAATGCACCCGATTCCTCAGCTTGGGAGTTTTGCTGCCAGCAATGCGACGATTGCTTAACGGTTTTTGTTGATCATCCGACAACTTTGTAGCACAGAATGTCACAAATGCAGGAGTCGATCGAACTTTTGCACCCTGGCGATCGACTTTTGGCACCGTTGCCCCGCACAGACAAGTCTGAGGTGAAGTGTCGTTAGTTGAGTATAACTGTAGGGCTTGCGAAAAGAAACCCGGTTTCCGGGAGTCAACTGTTGGCGATTGCGAGTTCTGGAGTTGCGGTGGTCAATTCGAGCGCCAGTGCTAGCTTACCGTCTCTACTCAAAGCTTCATCGGCCAAGTGTACCATCCAGCGATTCGGCTTGGCTTGGGGTCTGGCGGCGAGAACAACGGCGCAAGCTTCCTGTTCTTTGCCGCGACCCAACAGCGCAGCACAAACAGTCAAAGCTGTGGCAGTTGAACGGCTGATCCCACTTTGGCAGCAGATCAGCAAACTGCCTCCCTGTGGTGACATTTTGAGGGCAAAGTCAATAATTTTAAGTACATCCTCAAGGGTAGGCAAGATTTGATCGGGGTCGTCAACGGGGGTGTCGAGGTCGTTAAACTCCAGGCAAATTCGGTTCGAGATTTGATCAAAAGTTTTGGGTTCGGGGACGCCTGGACTGCCGATCGAGATCAGGTATTTAATCTCGCGTCGCGCAGGGCGTTCAACAATGTATTCGCTGGCTTCGGCTTGCGAAGCAATCAGGATTTTCGGCAGTTTTTCTGCCGATAAATCTGGGGAAACAGAGGGTTGAAAATCAACTATTTCTGCCTCAGTCCTGACATCCGCCAAGTATTGGGCAGCCAGCGCCCGAACGTCAGCAAATTCGCGATTTAAAGCTGTTTCTAGAGCCAGAATAGCAGCCGTTGAGCCAATTTGACCGAGTGATTTAACAGCGTTTTGGCGCACTCCAGAATTTTCGTCCCCCAGCAGCCGCACCAAACCTGCCACTGCTTCTTCTGTCCCAATTTCCCCTAAAGCAGCAGCAACTCTCCAGCGCACATAAGATTCGCTATCCCCAATTGCACTCGCCAGTCCCGCGACCACCATTTTTTGCAATTTCGCATCTCCCTCTGTATTTATGTTCCCAAGGGCCACCGCCGCCCTGCCGCGCACGAAAATGTCTCGATCCGAGAGCGATCGGATTACGGCCACCATAGCCGCCTCGCTGCTGATTTCTCCCAAGGCAGAAACTGCACTGCCCCGTACGTCAGAGTCGTTATGTTTGAGGGCTTGTACCAGCCCCGCCACAGCCGTTTCCGTGCCAATTTGTCCCAAGGCCTCGGCGGCCCTCAAAGAAACTGCATAGGAGTCTGGGTCGTCGTGAAGCAATTCTATTAAGCTGGGTACTGCCTCACAATCGCCGATTTTCCCCAAAGCCGCCGCGGCCCTAGCGCGGACGATGTGATTTTCGTCTCTGAGGGCATTCAACAGCCCGGGAACTACTTCAGAGATGCCGATTTTCCCGCAGTTGACCGCAGCCCGCCAGCGCACCTCGGAGTCTGGGTGGTTGAGGGCTTTCAGCAGCGCGGGGACGGCTATTTTCGGGTTAATTTTGCCCAAGGCCCAAACAGCCCGGGCGCGCACCTTGGACTCTGGGTGTTTGATGGCTTTGAGCAGTGCTATGGCGGCTGGTTTCGAGTTAATTTCTCCTAAAGCCCAAGCGGCCCAAGCTTGCATTTGGGAATCTTGAGATTCGAGCGATCGGGCTAATTCAATTACTGCTGCTTCGGAGCCGATTTTCCCGATCGCTCGAATCCCCTCAAGGCGCACTGCACTTTCTTGGTGGTTCAATGCGGCCACCAGCATCGGAATTGCCATATCGGAACTTGTTAGGGCCAGTAGTTGAATTTTTAGCAGCAGCGAAGTGGGGATTTTGTCGATTAATTTTATGGTAGCTGTTTGAAACTCTGGCCTTACCGTTCCTGCTAGCTTCGAGCCGAGTTTTAAATTTACTTTTAGAGCTAATTTTACTGCCCGCAAAGCCAGACTTTGCTGTTCTACTTGCGGCAATATAGTCGCCAAGGTGCGCATCCCTTGTTTTTGTTTCAAATATTTTTGATGGAATTGAGCATCGCTGAGCTCGGGTAGCTGTTGGATGAGGTTTGCTGCTGAGGTCACTGATTTATCCTAATATTTTGGCGAGCGGTTGAGATTGCTCTTTTAAACTGTCTTTCAAAAATATGGCGTCTACAAAACGCTACTTATAAAAAAAAGCTTGCACCCACTTCTAAAATATGTCTTATTCCACTATTTTTGCAACTCCCCAATTATTAATTATCGGGTTTGTTTGGGCGATCGCCTTGACAATTAGTTGCGCTTGCTGATTGGCATCGCTGCGCTCTTAACTTGCCTAGCTCTGCTATATCATTTTATACTCACATCTTGCACCATTGTCAGGAACAGGCAAGATGCCTGTTCCACAAGAAAATTCACCCTTTGTGGAACAGGCATCTTGCCTGTTAATCAAAGCTTATTGAGAATGGTGCAACATCTTATTCTATACCCACTTGGTTTGAAATAGCGATCGGCGCGGTTGACTGCAGCTAACCGGAAACAGCTTGATTGCGGGACAATCTCTCAACGAGCATAGGGCCCTTTTTTCAAAACCTTAGCCAAAGCGTTATCGTTATCTCGCAAACCTTCGTAAAAAAACATCACTTCTCCTTGAATCCCGCAAGAGCGGTTGTAAGTAATTACTTGCAACAACAGTTCGGGAGTTATGCTATATTTGCTGCCTCGATTCGTCAACAAAATACCGGGCGACACGCACTTTACTTGCTGGCCGCTAAGCTGTCCCCCAATCATTTTATCGACCAATTGTTTGTAAGCATTAAAATCGCGGCGATAAAACTGCGGGTGAAACACATCGACCAAGTTTTTGTCAACCCAAGCTTTAGAATCTTGCAAATATTCCACCAATCCCCAGTCATAAGGACTCGGCGACATCGATAGCAACAAATCAGGATTAATAGCTTTCACTTCTCGGTGTAAACGAGCTACAAACTCAGTAATAATATTAGCACGCCACTGTAGCCAATGTTGTTCTTTACAATCCGACGGCGCTGCTTTACCGCACTCTTCTAGATAGCGTTTAACCGTTTTTTCGTCGTAACCGCCTTCTACCGGAAACGCAATGCGATCGTCTCCTTGAACCCCGTTTACCGGATAATTCTTAGCAACTTCTAGCATCAACCCCAGCACAAAGTCTTGCACTTCCGGGTCAAGAGAATTCATCCAGTCAAAGTTATTTTTCTTAAGTAAATTGCCGCTGGCATCACGGGCGGTCCACTCAGGTTTTTTCGCCAGCAAATGGCCGCCCTTGCGATTGTAAGAACTCACAAATCCGTATTCAAAACAAGGAATTACTTTTAAACTAACTCTCTTGGCCTCAACACATATTTCTGCTAAGGGGTCGCGACCTTGATAGCGCGAGTCAATTTCCACCCCAAATTTTCCCCGCATAATTTTAGAAGGATAAGCCGTATAACCCTGGCTCCAAATTATAGGAAAAACGGTATTAAATCCCGTATCGGCGAGAAAGTCCATTGCCTCAGCAATTCGCTCTTTTGATGTTAGAACTTTGGAGTCAGTGGTGGTTATCCAAACGCCGCGAATTCCACCAGGATTGTTAGTCGCAAACGAACTGGGCAGCGTTGCTGGATTGGGTGCAGAAAATCCAGTCGTCGCCAACCGCTGTTGGAGGGAAGAGGTAAAACTGCGAATTGCTGATTGGAAAGGTGTGAAAAATCCCATTTATTTAATCTTTTTTTGTTGTAAGCTGGGCACTGCACCCGCTACGTTATTGATTGGTAGCAACCGGTATTATTTATGGATAAGATGCGCCGAAGAACCGCCTATATTATTTATGGATAAGGTGCGGAGTACGCACCCTACATTTATTGGTAGCACCCGATATTATTTATGGATAAGGTGCGCGGGGCGCACCCCAAGATTGTACTACCCAGCTACTCCCGACAACTTCTGGCTCAAAGCTTCTTTCAAAAGTTCTGCCTTATCAGTTTCCTCCCAAGGCAAATCTAAATCAGTGCGTCCGAAGTGACCGTAAGCCGCCACATCTTGATAGAAACGGCCGCCTCTTTCAGCAGGCAAATTCTGCAAGTTAAATGCTTGAATGATTCCTGCAGGACGCAGTTCAAAATGCTGCTTCACAACTTCTAAAAGGCGATCGTCATCAACTTTCCCAGTGCCAAAAGTTTCGATCATCATGCTAACCGGCCGCGCAACGCCGATCGCATAACTCAACTGCACTTCGCACTTTTGGGCCAAACCAGCCGCTACGATATTTTTAGCAACGTAGCGACAAGCATAAGCCGCGCTGCGGTCTACCTTGGTGGGGTCTTTCCCAGAAAAAGCGCCACCGCCGTGGCGCGAATAGCCGCCGTAGGTATCCACAATAATTTTGCGGCCCGTCAAACCCGAATCTCCTTGAGGCCCGCCGACCACAAATTTGCCGGTGGGGTTGACAAGGAAGCGAGTTTCTGAATCCGGCTTCACGCTAATATCGGCAAACACGGGTTGGACTATAGCAGTCCAAAGGTCTTCTTTGATTTTGGCTTGAACTGCGGCTGTGTCTGTGATGTCGCCGATCGTTTCAGTGTGCTGCGTAGAAATTAAAATCGTATCTATGCCAACAGGTTTGCCGTCCTCATAGATGACTGTAACTTGGCTTTTGCCGTCGGGACGCAGGTAAGATAACTGACCGGTTTTGCGGACTGCGGCCAGTTGACGGCAAATCCGGTGCGCTAAACTGATCGGCAGAGGCATCAATTCCGGCGTTTCGTTGCAAGCAAAACCAAACATCAAACCTTGGTCGCCAGCGCCGATGGCGTCCAATTCCTCTTCACTTGATTGTTCCCGGCTTTCGTGGGCTGTATTCACCCCTTGAGCAATATCGGGAGACTGAGAATCAAGAGCCACCAACACTGAGCAACTATTGGCCGAAAAGCCGTTGTCAGCGTGGATGTAGCCAATATCGGCTATTTTTTTTCGGGCTAATTCTATGTAATTTACCTGAGCTTTAGTGGTAATTTCGCCCGTCAGCAGCATTAAGCCGGTGTTGACGACAACTTCTGCTGCGACGCGGCTTTTGGGGTCTTCAGTCAGTAAGGCATCTAAAATCGTATCTGAAATTTGATCGCAGATTTTATCGGGATGGCCTTCAGTGACCGATTCAGAGGTAAACAGGTAGCGGCGTGACAATGATTATTTCTCCTTAGATAGGGGCTCTTCCTGCGCGACATCGACGACCAACGAGTTATTTTTCAGGTAAAGGCTCAGAATGATCGCGTCTGGGCTACCGTCGAATTTTTGTCGATCTGCAGAGCCGTGTTGAAGCAGGGTTTGAGACTGGGTAAAGTGACACTACTATAGCAAAGTCAGTTCCGGGAAGTCCCTAAAAACTTAGATTTTTTAGGATTGTCGATCGATTTTGGACACCGCTCGTCTATCTCCTAACCTGACAAAGGTAAGATACAGTCAGGGTATCGCCTTGTGCAAGGACTATGGCAGGACTCCAAAAATCACTAAACTCGATCCAAACAGTTGCCGACCTAGAATTTCCCGGCGGCCCCATACCGCTTGACTCTCGATTTTATGTTGAACGCTCAGGGGCCGAAGCCCTGGCCTGTGCAGAAATTAGCAAACCCGGAGGCCTTGTTCGCATTAAAGCTCCCAAAAAAATGGGCAAAAGTTCGCTGATGCTGCGGATAATTGACGCGGCAGTCGATCATGGACACGGCACAGTAACTATAGACTTTCAGCAAGCAGACACAGCGGTTTTTGCTAGTTTAGATAAATTTTTGCGCTGGCTTTGTGTCAATGTCGCTCGGCAACTCAAACTCGAACCAAATATTGATGAATTCTGGGATGAAGATATGGGCAGCAAGGTAAGCTGCACTATTTACTTTGAAAACTATTTGCTCGCCCAAATTGACAGTCCTATTGTCTTGGTGATCAACGAAATAAATCGAGTATTTGAACGCACCAATATTGCTCAAGATTTTCTGTCGGTGATCCGTTTTTGGTACGAACAAGCTCGCGCTAGCCCAACTTGGCAAAAACTCCGCACTGTGGTTATTCATTCGACAGCAATTTATATTGATTTGAATGTTAATCAATCTCCATTTAATGTAGGAATGCCGATTAAACTATCAGAATTTACTGTTGAACAAGTTCAAGATTTGGCGTGGAGATACGGACTAAACTGGAGTGATCCCAATCCGATAGAGCAATTAATGAACATGGTAGGCGGGCATCCTTATTTAGTGCATTTAGCGCTGTATCACCTGGCAAGTATGCTCCAAAATCGCCTGTCCGTCGAGCGGGAGGAACCGGGCGAGGAACTAGGGCGAGCCGAGTTGGCAGAACTGTTAACCGCAGCTCCTACTCACAGCGGAATTTATAGCGACTACTTGCAAAATCAGTCGCTCACCATTCAACAGCAGCCCGAGCTTGCCTCCGCCTTCCAACAAGTTGTCGATGCTAAAAATAGCATTCACCTCGAACCTTTGATGGCTTATCAGTTAGACAGCATGGGACTGGTAAAATTAGAGGGAAATAACTGTAGTTTGTCTTGCGAATTATATCGCTTGTATTTTCAAGGACAAAATTTGTGCGAGGACAAGTTGTCTATGGTTGGTTTTGAGGAGTTGCTGCAAGAAAATCAAAGGCTGCAAGCTTTGGTGAATGTGGACGAACTTACTCAAATTGGTAACAGACGATATTTTGATAGTTGCTTGCGAACGGAATGGAAACACATGGCTCGCGATGGGTACCCGATATCTTTAATTTTGTGCGATCTCGATTATTTCAAAATATATAATGATACCTACGGACATCAAGCTGGAGATGATTGTTTGCGATCGGTAGCTCAGACAATTCGCCGATCGCTCCAGCGTCCTGCTGATGTAGCTGCTCGCTACGGGGGCGAGGAATTTGCTGTGATTTTACCTGAAACTGATGCGTCGGCGGCTGTGGCTGTTGCCGAACAAATTAGAGCGAAAGTGAAAGCTTTGAATATTGTTTTCAACCCGCAGAGTCTTGACGGTCTGCCTAATTCTGTGGTAACGATTAGTTTAGGAATTGCCAGCGTTGTTCCGAGCGAGGAAAATGATGCGGTAACACTGCTACTGGCGGCTGATGAGGCTCTTTATGAATCGAAAAGGCAGGGGCGCGATCGGCTCACTATGAGTACGCTTTTAAACTTTGGATTTGCTGCTGTTAATTAGGTAATTCCTGGGAAATATAATTCGTTTCTACACATACAAAGTCCGCCTGCGCGGACTCTAAAAAAAACGATTGTTGAGAACTGGATTTGATATTAATAGCGGGGGACGGTTCGATCGACCACCATTGAGTAAGCATCTATGCCACCAACGATATTTTTAACGTTGGTAAATCCTCGCTCAGTTAACCAATGGCACATTTGAGCCGATCGCACTCCGTGATGGCACAGAACTAAGGTTTCTTTGTCGCGATCGAGTCTAGCGTCAATTTCACCAGACCATTCGGCAAACTCGCTCAGCGGAAAAGCGACAAATCCCGGCAGCGCCGCGAGTTCAATTTCGTGAGGTTCCCGCACATCTACAAGCTGCAATTTCTCAGCATTGGTTTCTGCTAATTGGCGACCTAATTCTTCGACTGTAATTTGAGCAAAAAGTTCTGACATTTGATTAGGAAAAAGTAGTCATCAGTCATTAGTCATTAGTCATCAGTCATTAGTTAACAGTCAACCGTTAACAGTCAACCGTTAACAGTCAACCGTTATTAATTGACGGGCGAAGGTGGTGAAATTAGCTCCACAGGAGGGGTAGGTGCAGGACGCCCGTCCAACTGGCTCACGCTGTCGCTGGGGTCAAGACAAGTGGCGATTAATCGGTCAGTAGGAAAGTCGAGCCTGCCACTCAAACCGACTACGCATTCAGCAAACTGTTGTGGCAATAAACTGCGGCGGCATCCATCGAGCACTAACAGCGGAGCAGCAGGTTGAGTTCGACTTTTGGCGTTAATATTCACTACGCAAGTAGCCAATTCCTTGGGACGCCTCACCCGCCGACAGCTAGAGAGCGCTTCGACACCAGAAATATTGGTTTTGCGGTTGATTTGGAGGGCGCATTTAGATATGTCGCGGGGGTGGAGCGCGTCAGCACAAGCGGCGGCGGCGGCCTCTGCTCCCACTCCGGCGTCGATTAGTTCCAGGGCGCAGACGCGATAGGGATTTCTAGAGCGAGGGATTCTAATCGTGATGGCTGATGCTGGTGAAATTGGCAGTGCTGTTGCCAACAAACCAAGTGCTGCTAGCTGCGTGCCGAAAGCCAAGAGCCAGCGCGCGGTAGGGCTTGAGCCTGTCGGTGCTGGCTTTGGGGAAGAAGTGCGGGAAGAATTGCGGTTGTGCATGGCAGATCGAGTAGTGAGTTTTTTTTGCTGATTGGGGCGATCGAGCGGTCGGCTTTTCCTTGAGAATTTACCGCACATTATGGATCGCGTTGCGGTCGATCGTTTTTTTATCGATCTTTGTTGGAATTTTGACCGTTACACACATATAATATAGAGTCTGCATAAAATTGCATACAGATATTAGAGAGGAAAATAAATGTCTCGATATCGAGGCCCCCGATTGAGAATCGTCCGTCGCCTGAAAGAGTTGCCCGGTCTAACCCGCAAAACTCCCAGACGAGATTATCCGCCTGGACAGCACGGTCAAAACCGCAAAAAGCTCTCTGAGTATGCGGTTCGCTTGCAAGAAAAGCAAAAACTCCGTTTCAATTACGGTGTGACGGAACGCCAACTGCTCCGTTACGTCCGCAAAGCCCGCCGTGTCACGGGCTCCACAGGTCAAGTGTTACTGCAATTTTTGGAAATGCGCTTGGACAATACTGTGTTTCGGATGGGAATGGCTCCAACCATTCCGTCCGCTAGACAATTGGTAAATCACGGTCACATAACTGTCAACGACCGTGAAGTCAATATCGCCAGCTATCAGTGCAAGCCTGGTGATGTGGTTGCTGTGAAAAATAGAGAGCGCTCGCGCACAATGGTAGAAGCTAATCTCAAAGACCCAGGCTTGGCTCACTTGCCGAATCACTTGGAATTTGATAAGCAAAAACTGGTTGGCAAAGTTAACGGCGTTATCGAACGCGAGTGGATTGCTCTACAGATTAACGAACTGCTAGTGGTGGAATACTACTCACGGCAAGCTTAAGTTATTAGTCATCAGTCGTTGGTCATTAGTCATCAGTTGGTTGCTAGCAGAATAATTAATAATTGGGTAGGAACCCAGTTATTGATTAATTGCTACTGAATAATGAGGACTAAGGACTGAGGACTAAGAATTCATAATTTTCTACACTCCCACCCCCTAAAAAGGGATGGGATTTTTTGAAGGTTTCGCTTCAAGTAAAACTAAGCTTTTCTGCTATTTTATTAAATTTTTTAACGGTACTTAAACAATAAACCTCTTGCAAAAGTCTAGACGCGATAATTTTTAGGAAAATGCCAAATGTACCGTTCAGGCGGCAACAAGCGCCCACAAAGCAAAAGCATTACAATAGAGTCAAGTCAAACTTCTGAGTTTGACTCTCAACAGGTTAATTTTTTTAAACTTTTGTAACAATTGCCAATATAGTCGTACAGCAGTTGGCTATCTAATTTATAGTCGGGATGTGGAGGTTATAAGGACTATGAAATACATTAAGTTTCAAAGAATTGCTCTAACCGCGGCTCTGATCGGTGCGATCACAGCCGGTTTTAACAGCACAGTTATGGCACAGCAGGCGTTAGAGTCCACAAAGACTCTTACTGGGAGAATTGATGATTCATCACCTCTTTTTCTTATTCTTGGTAAATCTCATCCTGGAATAGAGCACACCTTTCAAGCTGTAGCAGGTGATAATATTCAAATCACAGCTGTGAGCGAGCAAGGCTCTGCAATTGATATTGTTTTAATGGTGTATCCGCCCAATCAGGCACCTATAGGTCCTTTTAATCTAAACTTAAATGGAGGTACAAAGGAAGTTTTTTCGGAAAACTCTATTGATACTGGAGGGAAGTGGAAAGTTCGTGTAGTTTCTAATAACGATCTACCTGGAAACTACAGCATCACGCTTCTTGTTAAACGCAATGGTGGTGTGGTGGAACCCCAAGACAAGTTGTCTGATGCGGATCAGCTGATGAAAAAACTCGGCTTAACCTCAACAGCTTGCAGTTCTCCTGCTGTCGTCGCAGTCATTGACATTGGAGGTGAAAAAAGATGTACAAGGGGTTGGGATGCGGGAGAGTGGGTTTACAATGCAGAGAAAAATGAGCTAATCCCTAAAAATCCTGCCGATCCCTATATTGCAACGATCAATAGTTGGGGAGCAACTCGTGTCGATTGTAATGCAGGGACTGCTGTGGTTAGGATTGCTTTTGAAAGGGACAAAGTTTACTGTATTGTACCGAGTTCAGAAGTACCGGCGGGGAACTATACCTACGATCGCACAACGGGAGAGATTTTCCCCCTGAATGCTGCTCCCCCAACCCCTAGCGACACTCCAGGGCCAGTCAATACACCGCCTGACGGCGGACCAATATTGTGAGTTGTTGTTACAAGCCGTAAAAAGTTGCGGATTAATTGATAGTAACAACTCGAGAACCTGGGTGCTTTTATTCTATGCTTTCGCTTATTTTATTAGGAAAAAAACATCATGAAATCTCAATCGCTCGCTTCCCTTTCATGTTTAGCAATGGCTGTCGCAGGTATGGTGACGTTAACCAGTGAAGCCCAAGCTCAACGACTTAGACCGACTCCTGGTGGCGGCATCCCAGTAGTGCCTCCTCCTGGTCGTACACGCACAGCAATGACAACTGTTCGTTGTGCAGGTAGAGTAACAGTCGCTGAAAAGAATGGCAAACAATTCCCCGTTATTACATGGGATACAAATTACTTTGGAGATACATATTCTCCTGAAACCCGCTGTGAAATGGTTTCCTCTAAACTGCACAAAGCAGTCATGGCGAATGGAGGAAGTTTTGCAGGAGTACGTTTTCATACTGGAGTTGTCAACGAGGATCTGGTGGTTTGTGTTCTAGGGAGCGGTCAATCTCGGTGCAACTCCGGCAATGTGTTGTTTACCCTCAAGCCAGAAAATCGACCTCGCGTTGGACAAATTCTGCAAGAGTTAACGAATTTTTCAATATCAGGATCGAGTAGTATTACGGAAAAGAGTGGTGAGGGAATACAAGTGGATATGAGTGATTTAGAGCAGGAATTAGGAACTTCCGACCCGGCCTATGCACCTGAGTCTCCACCTCAAGGTGATCCCAGCGATTTCGGGTTGTAAACTCTGATCGTAATCAATCCCCAAAAATTAACCAGAAAGAATCTTTTGTAGGGGCTGTCCTGTAGAGGCATCCCCTACTCTTTTAAACTTGATACTGATTGGCTCACAATGGAGTTATTATCTACCTTAATTGGGTTACAATTATTCGTCGTTAGTCCGGTATTGCGGGAATTGTCAAGGGGTTGGGGGATTCCATTTCCAACTCATCCCCAGAGTTCAATCATTAATACCGCAACCGTTCAACTCTCGGAAACACTAACTTCCCGTTTACCCGCAGTCGGGGTAGCAGTTCCTGAAATTGCTAGACAAGCTACCGTTAGAATCCTAACAGAACCCGGTTTAGGATCGGGTGTAATTATCGATAGGCAAGGACAAACCTATACAGTATTGACTTGCTATCATGTTGTGGAGAATAGCTATTACAACAAATACACGGTTCTTACCTCAGATGGTCAATCCTATCACGCTGAATGGCGACGGTCTGTTCAGTTCGCCAACTTAGATTTAGCCTTAGTTCAGTTTACCAGTAACCAATCTTATCGAGTCGCTACCATAGATTTACAACCCCTTGCACTCGGAGAATTAGTTTATGCCTCTGGATTCCCAAATTGGTATTGGCCTAACCAAAATTCACCTTTAAGTACAAAGGAGTGGGGAAATAAAGCGTACCGTTTAACGGTGGGAAAGGTGGGAATGTTATTGAACCGAACGCTTCCCCAAGGATACCAACTCGGTTACACCAATGAAGTTGAAAATGGCATGAGTGGAGGGCCAGTTTTCAATCAATATGGTCGATTAATTGGCATTAATGGTCGTCTTAAGTATCCGTTACAAGGAATTGATGCGTTTAAATTTGAGGATGGAACAGTTCCTTCAGAAGAGCTATTTCAACAAATGGAAGCCTTAAGTTGGGCGATTCCCATTTCGCGGTTTCAGAAACCAAAAACTCCTCCGGCTTCAGAAACATTATTTTAGAAATCTGAGCAAGAGTTTTTATACAATTAGAATTGATGATATTAACAATTATGATTATATCCCGTCGAAGATCTAGCATTTTATCGATGTTTTTAGCGTTAATTACAGCGCTATGCTTAATTCTATTAAGTTCACCTTCTCAAGCAATTATACCCGATGATATCGATGCGATGTCTTCCCAAACCACAGTTTTAATTGGGAAATCTATAAAAAAAAGTGATGGAGGGCGACAAACATATGATGCCGGTTCGGGTGTGATTGTTGCCCGCAGTGGTAATATTTATTATGCAGTCACCAATACTCACGTTGTTCAACAACCTAACCCTGGAGAGAGTTGGGGGGTTGTGACCTGGGATAAAGAATTTCATCTAGTTCGCGATGTTGGAGATAATATCATTCGATTTGGGAACTATCAGTCTGACGATTTACCCATCGGAGGATTTGACCTCGCCTTAGTCAAATTCACCAGTAATAAGGATTATACAACTGCTGTTATGAGTAATTCTGAACAGATTCAAGTTAATGAGCAAGTTTATCTATCCGGTTGGCCTAGACCAGAAGAAGGGTTTGCTGGTACTGTGCGCGTTTTTAGTCCAGGTAAGTTAGTTAAAGTTGATGATACTCCCTTTTCAAATGGGGGGTATAACATTATGTATGATAACTGGACTAAACCGGGGATGAGTGGCGCTCCAGTTTTTAATCAAAATGGAGAATTAATCGGGATTCATGCTGCTGGAAGAAGAAAAGAGGACAATTACTGCATCGATCGGGAGTTAAATCTTAGTAGTAGTTGTGGGATTCAAGCGGTTTATTTGATTAGTCAAATTGAAGCTAAGCAGATTAGACTAACTTTTAATCCGCCCCCAGTCAATCCTTCGGTAATTTCTAGAGGACGGGCAAATAAAGCTGAGGCAGATGTCATTGAGGATGTGTATAAACTATTTAATCGTGTAGAATCACAACTCAGAGATTGTCCAACCGGAGTCCTTATTGATGAATCTGGATGTGAAAGTTTGTAGTGGTAAAAAAGTAGCGATTTTCCCCTTATCGATTATTTTCTCTAAATCATTGAATGTTACTCAAAAAAAGATTCAATGACAATCCATTGAATTCTCACAACTTTCTACCACTCTCAAAAAAATGAAAAACTTAACCTTACTTCCCAGCAATAACCTCATTTCAGCTTTAGATAGTAATAACAACAGCACACTTGAGACAGGGGGATTAGCAACTTTAACGAATAACCTGAAGTTTGCTCAACAAATTAATAGTCCGGGTCCAGAACCTTTACCTACTTTTACTAGCCGTATTCAAGGAACAAAATTTACCAACGATCTCAATCGTAACGGAATTTTTGATGCGGCAGAGGATCTACCTCAGCCGGGTGTTACCATATTTTTAGATCTGAATAACAACGGTCAACTCGATAGCGGAGAATCACAAACCCAAACAGATAATTTAGGTGGTTATTCCTTCTCAAATTTACCCCCCGCCACCTATACTGTTCAAGAAATTGTTCCCCCAGGTTTCACTCGTGTTACTCGAGTTCAAGGTGTTACTGTCGTTGCTAATGAGACCACTAACTTTGACATTGTTAATCGTCTGGATGTTGCACAGATACCACCAATTGTCACTGGCCGTATTAGTGGAAGAAAATTTAACGATCTCAATCGTAACGGAAGGCCAGACGCGTTATCAGATCAAACTCAGCCGGGTGTTACCATATTTTTAGATCAGAATAACAACGGTCAACTCGATAGCGGAGAATTACAAACTCAAACAGATAGTTTAGGTGGTTATTCCTTCTCAAATTTACCCCCCGCCACCTATACTGTTCAAGAAATTGTTCCCGCAGGTTTCACTCGTATTACTCCAGTTCAAGCTGTTGCTGTCGTTGCTAATCAGACCACTAACTTTGACATTCTTAATGGTTTTAGTTTTGTACCAATACCACCAACTGTCACTGGCAGTATTAGTGGCAGGAAATTTAATGATATCAATGCTAACGGAATTCTTGACGTAGGAGAACCAGGAATTCCAGGATTTACCATTTACATCGATATCAACAGAAACAACACCTTTGATATCAATGAACCCTCAACACTAACAGATGCCACAGGTTCCTATCAGTTCAATGGCTTACAACCCGGTACTTTCACACTTCGGGAAGTCCAACAACCGGGTTTTGTAGCCACTCAGGTTCCTAATCCAGTTACAATTCCTCGTGAACCCGACTTTATAGCCTCTCAGCTTCCTAATCCAGTTACAATTCCTCCTGTTAGGGGTTTCAATGTAGAAAATATTAATTTTGGAAATGCTCGAACAACGCCGCCCATTGGCATTCCTGGGATTTTGGAGTTTAGTAACCCCAGCTATTCAGTGAATGAAGATGGCACAACCAGTCTGGAAGTGATGGTGACTCGAACTGGAGGTAGTTTGGGAACAGTGGATGTAACTGTATTAGCGAGTGACGGCACTGCAAATGCCGGAACAGATTATAATCCTACACCGATTACTGTTTCGTTTATCGATGGGGATACCACACCCAAAACTATCCGAATTCCCATCATTAATGATGCTCTCTTTGAACCCAATGAAACTATTAATGTTTCCTTAGTTAATCCCACAAACGGAGCCACTTTAGGTGTACAGACTGCTGCAACCTTAATAATTAATCGTAGCGATAGTGGTGTCCCCTTAAATATAGATAATGTGGGTAATTTACAAAGTATTGCTAGAGATCCTTTAATTCGAGAATCTGGTTTTGACTTGTCTGCAAATGCTTTGGCAATTGTCAGTGCACAGCAAGGAGGAAGCGGTAATTTTATCGATCCTTTGATTAACCCCGGACAGGTTGCTCGTGGGATTACCTACGATGAAGGACAATCCATTATCATCAATGTAGGCAATGGATTCGATCAAAAATTCAGCTTCCGTTATGCTTCTCCATTTGCCGAGCATCAAGTGACGATTTATGAGGGAGTGAATGGCACAGGAAATGTTTTAGCCTCAGTGCAATTGCCTCGAACAACTGACTCTAATTTAACGCCCGGTGCTTATATTTTAGAAAGCAATTCTTCATCAAATCTGTTGTTTCAAGGGATTGGCAAATCAGTAACTCTAGGAAACCAACCTAATAAACTGGTGATCGGCGATATTACTTTTGGCTAAAGTCATTCTATTGTTTATCCTTGGAAAACTCACTTGGGGAACGCTCTGTTCCCCTTGAGTGTATGCGTAACCCCTTAATTACGTCCTCTTTGAGAGGGAATAATAACATTTGTTCGGTCAAAACTGGGAGGTAAAATTGGTTGTCCAGGACGCAACTGACCTGCTTCATTTTGTCGGTTAAACTCTACTTTTTGTAAAGAATCTACCGTTGTAGCCACTCCACCTGTCCCACTCAGGGGGTCGGCAGTTCCCCCTAAAGCATCATTTAAAAATGTCTCCCTGAATCCCCTTCTTCTTCTTGCTTCTGGATCTTGTGTTTCTTCAAAAAAAGTAGGTCGGGTACGTCGAGATTGAGCAATAGTTTTAGTTTCTGAACTGGAGTGAGACGAGTTTAAACTTTCTGCTTGGCTATGTGAAGGAAAAAATCCTATTCCTCCTATGCTCAGAATGACAATAGCCAGGCATGGATTCAGAAATTTTGAGTTTGGTAAATACTGATTCACGATTTTAATCTCCAAAACTTGTGTTCAATTGAGGACAAACTGTTTAGAACAGAAATGTTGTTCTGAGGACACCCATAA
This sequence comes from Microcoleus sp. Pol12B4, assembly GCF_036701385.1. Lineage (NCBI taxonomy): Bacteria > Bacillati > Cyanobacteriota > Cyanophyceae > Oscillatoriales > Microcoleaceae > Microcoleus > Microcoleus sp. Pol12B4. The sequence continues at coordinate 25,491 of NZ_JAUBQR010000076.1, forward strand.
AAATTGTGTTATTATCAGCATTATGTTCAGGAGCCGTAATAACAAAGAAACCCGGAGTAACAAAAATGTTATCAGATACACTCCAGCGATAAAATGTCTCAAAGTGTAGAGATGTATTTCGATCGGTTCCGTTGGGTAAATCCCGACCTGCAACTAATTTTGGGGGTTGACCAATGATGAAAGCCAATAAGTCTCCCTCACGACCAAAGGGATCGGAAATCCCCACAGAAGCCGCGTAAGTTGTTGTATTAGCATAGGCATTGCTATTAAGGAAGTTCCCCATTGTAACACCTCCCCATGCCCCCAAGGTAACTTGACGATTGATCCGCCATTGAAACGATGCACCTAGAGCATTAATCTGTATGGGTTTCTCCAAACCGCCAGAAGTATCGGCATTTAAGCTACCTGTAAAGGTATCTAGGCTGCCATTGGCAGAGTAGGCGTTAATGTAAGTTAGACCTGCTAAAGTATTGCCAGAGGGTTTAATTAAAAACTGAACTCCCAATGTACTGTGATCGGAGCCACTGATACCTTGATTAGGCTCGCTGCTGTTTCTTGTTCCATAGGCAACTTGCAATCGCAGCCAATCTGTTACTAACCAATCGGCACCTGCTCCTGCATCTAAGCTACCGATTTTAAAGAGAGGACTGGCTTCACCAAATCGAGAAATAGCTCCCCGTCCTGTATCAAAGTAGGGAGAATTCGCGGTAAGTACGTTGCTAAGACTGAAGCCTACAGGTCTAGCCGTAAAGACTACGCGATTGTTAAATGCAGGAAATCTGTATTCTAATACGTCTAAGGCGATTCGGTTATTGGTATCAGTCTGAGAAGATAGCAGGGCCATGTCACCAAATCCTGGTTTCTCAAATGTTCCGGCATAGCCTCGATTGGCCGAGTTTCCACTAACTAAGCCAATTCTTAAGCGATCTAAACCACTAAAAGAAGAGACGGTTCCCACACGCACCAAATTATTAAAAACGGGTTGGTTATTACTTTGGTCTCCAGGGGGGTCGCCTCCTGTTGCTGTGGCTAACTCAAAAATGGCTTCTCCTCCCAAAACTGTAGTTGTGGAGAATCGGTTAGCTTCGAGTTCAGCAGTACGAGCTTCTAAAGTATCAACCCGACCTCGTAAGGTAGCTAGTTCTGCGGCAAACTCTTCTTGCAGTCGCTGTAAAACGGCTAAGTCTTCCTGGGTTATCTTATCGACAGCAGATTCAGAAATTAATTCATTGACTCGTTGCAAGCAAGCATTCAAACCGGCAGCAAACTCGTAACGAGTCAAGGCTCGATTCCCTCTATAAGTGCCATCGGGATATCCACTAATACAAACGTAGCGTTCAACTAAAGATTGTAAGGCTTGAAACGCCCAATCCGTAGGCTGTACGTCGGACAGTTGGGAAACAGATGTCACCTGACCTTGAACTTTTACAAAGTCATCTTTAACATCCTGAGGCTGTACGTCGGACGCTTGGGAAACAGATGTCACCTGACCTTGAACTTTTACAAAGTCATCTTTAACATCCTGAGGCTGTACGTCGGACGCTT
>NZ_JAUBQR010000390.1:0-2774 GCF_036701385.1 Microcoleus sp. Pol12B4
GATTTATACAATGGTAGACAATATGAAACCTTCTCTTCCTCAAGACGACCCGAACCCAGAACAGCGCAAAGATTCCTTGAATCGTCAGCAACAAGCTTATCAGTTTGACTATGAGAGTTTATCACCTTTGGCATTATTGAAAGAGGTGCCTGCAGTGGAGAACTTTTCGAGCAAGTATCTTGCAGAACGGATATTAGCAACTTCGGAACTTCCAGCAAATATGCTGGCAGCCGATTCGAGAACTTTTCTCGATCCTCTCGACGAACTCCAAGACTATGAAGACTTCTTTACTTGGCTGCCGCTACCTGGAGTTGCCAAAATTTACCAAACCGATCGCTCTTTTGCAGAACAGCGCCTGTCTGGAGCAAATCCGATGGTGCTTCGCCTCTTAGATGCGAGCGATCCTCGGGCAGAAACACTGAGGGGTCTTTCCAGTTTGCACCCATTATTCGATCTGCACCAAGAGTTGCAGGACAAAAACATTTACATTGCCGATTACACAGGTACTGACGAACACTATCGCGCGCCGGCTCTCGTTGGAGGAGGAACCTATGAAAAAGGCAGAAAATACTTGCCGAAACCACGGGCTTTTTTCGCTTGGCGGTGGACGGGAGTCCGCGATCGCGGTGAAATGACACCTATTGCCATTCAACTAGATCCCAGCCCAGATAGCCATGTCTACACCCCATTCGATCCTCCTGTCGATTGGCTGTTTGCAAAACTCTGCGTACAAGTAGCAGATGCCAATCACCATGAAATGAACTCGCATTTAGGTAGAACTCATCTGGTGATGGAACCAATCGCGATCGTCACCGCCCGACAGTTGGCTAAAAATCACCCGCTGAGCCTGCTGCTGAAACCGCACTTTCGCTTTATGTTGACCAACAACGATCTGGCGCGTTCTCACTTGATAGCTCCCGGCGGGCCCGTCGATGAATTGCTAGGTGGCACCTTGGCTGAGACAATGGAACTGACTAGAGAGGCGTGCAGTACGTGGAGTCTTGATGAATTTGCCTTACCCGCTGAACTGAAAAATCGGGGAATGGATGACCCCAATCAACTGCCTCACTATCCTTACCGAGATGATGGATTGCTGCTGTGGAATGCGATTGAAACCTTTGTATCGGGCTATCTGAAATTCTTTTACCCGGCGGAGATCGCGATCCTACAAGATGTGGAACTGCAAACCTGGGCCCAAGAATTAGCCTCAGATAGTGGCGGTAAATTCAAAGGAATGCCAGAGCGCATCAACACAGTTGAACAATTAATTCAAATTGTAACAACTATAATTTTTACCTGTGGGCCCCAGCATTCAGCCATCAATTTTCCCCAGTATGACTACATGAGTTTTGCCGCCAATATGCCCTTGGCAGCCTACCGGGACATTCCTAGAATTACTGCTTCGGGTAATCTAGAATTGATTACGGAAAAGGACATTTTACGGTTGCTTCCTCCGTACAAACGAGCGGCTGACCAACTGCAAATTCTGTTTATTTTGTCAGCTTATCGATATGACCGTTTGGGTTATTACGATAAATCTTTCCGAGAACTCTACCGGATGAGTTTCGACGAAGTTTTTGCGGGAACGCCGATCCAACTTTTAGCCAGACAGTTTCAGCAAAATTTGAATATGGCAGAACAGAAGATTGATGCCAACAATCAAAAACGAGTCATCCCTTATTTGGCTCTCAAGCCTTCGTTGGTACTAAATAGCATCAGTATGTAGGAGTATATTTGTGGGGCGGGTGTTTCGCCCACCCACAAGAAAATTCATTATTTGTGGAACAGGCTTTCTTGCCTGTTGTTAAGCATCGTAGAAGATGTAAGAACCCCTGCACATTCTCAGCTTTTGTATTGTTCAGCGATCGCGCAATTCACGGACATTGTACCAGACGAATCGGTGAAGGTGACTTCATCTTGATAATGCCGGGGTGTTTGCATCAGCAACCGCCAAGCTTCACCAGCATCGATTAAATTCAGGCGATCGGGATAGTGAATTTGCAACAACTCTTGCACCATCGGATAATAGTTTGAGTTGATGCTGGGGAAAATATGATGCTCTGTGTGGTAAGAAAAATTCAAGTGCAGCCGGTCAAATATTTTAGGAACCCGCACTGAAGCACTGTTGATCAGGGGGTCATTAATGCTGGTCATCCGGCACCCCATGTGATTGGTATAGATGTAAAACATTGCGCCTGCATGACCAATTGCGATCGGCAAAAAGTACGCAAGAGCGATTTTGAGCGGATGAAAATTTAGGTAGAACAAAATGCTGCCATGAATTCCTAAAATTCCCAGACATTCAAATGCGATTGTCAATCTATCTTTAGGACTAACTGTAAAGGGAGCCGGTACGTAATCGACAGATTTATCGTTAAATAACAGTACCGAGGTGAGATTGCGGAAATTATGCACTAACCACGAACCGGCCATCCCTACAATTAACCACACCGGATTGACTTCCACCGACGGGACAAACAGATTTTGAATCCATTTTCCCCAAGTATCTGGTTGCTGGTAGAGATAGTTGCGATCGGGGTCTGCCACAGAGTTCGTGTTATTGTGATGTACGAGATTGTGCAGATTTTTCCACTGAGTAGGCGGCATAAACAGCATACTTAGTCCCAAAAAGGCGATCGGATAAGTGAAGCGCGACTTTTTATGAACGCTACCGTGCATCAAATCGTGGGAGCTAAATAGCAAAACTATAATACTATTGCCCATGATGACGGCTAAAGGTAAGTAAAGCCCTAAAAGATAGACGGGCCAGCGAT
>NZ_JAUBQR010000077.1:0-26962 GCF_036701385.1 Microcoleus sp. Pol12B4
TCTGCCACCCCCTCGACAATATGCCAGTGCCATCGAAAGGGTAATTTTTTCAAGACATCAATATGATAACGGATGAAGGGTTGCCCGTTAAGGACAATAGTGAAAAAGTGAACGCTCAGGGGCTTTGTACCCGCCAGAGGTTTTGTACCCTCTACATAGATGGACTCATCCTTCCTTGCTTCTAAATCTAAGCCTAGTTCAAAAGTTCTGAGTCTGACATCTTCAAATCCAGCATTAGCAATAATTTTGGGGAGGTTTTCTTCATCGAATAGAAAGCGGTGATGACCGTCCATGTAGGCGATATAGTTAATGAAGTCTATTTTTGAATGATAGTGAAATGCTGGCTTATAAAGACACTGTTTTTGCGCGTCAAAGCTTTCTGGATTCCCATAAGCCTCTATATATATCCTCGCGTTGGGGACTGCTACTTTGAATACTCCTCCTGGTTGTAGGACTCGGTAGCATTCAGAGAGCAAGTTAACCATAGGGGAGGGGTAAGAGAAGTGTTCTAATAAATGAGATGAATATATTTGCTCTACACAATTGTCGGGGAAAGGAAGGGGTTGTGATAAATCAAGACATAAATCGCTCCTGGGATCTAAATCAATTGTCGTCCACCCTTCCATTCTTTTTTCTGAAGCCCCTAGCTCCAGCTTAATAGGCTTTCCGCTCTCAAAAAGAAACTCAATCGCATTTTGATTTTTCAGAGAAAGGTGTGATAATGACTTATTCATAGGTCTGATCCCGCCCGGATCTGATGCTGTAGAAGTGAACTGCTTCGATAAATCCCTTGGGCTGACTTCCTTTTTGATTTCTGCTGGGATGAACGCGATATAATTCTCATAGAAAGAGTTTGAGCCTGCTACTTGCGCTCCTATTGCCCCATCTTTCTCTATCCGGTGGCACTCATAGCCATATTTTTTTAATAAGTCAAAGGTGTCTTGTGCTCTCCGATTCAATCCCTCTAGCATTTTTTGAGAGATTTCAAATTGTATAAACTGGATGGCTTTTTTATTTAAAAGACCTGTTGATCCTAGAAGGACATCACTTTCAGCGCCTTCTACATCGATTTTTAAGTAATCTATTTTCTCAATATTATGTTGTTGACAAAATGAATCAAGCGCGATCGCGTCAACGGTTTCAGTTTTGACAAGAGGTACATATTCCTGGGGATTGGCCGGATTCTCCATCTGCGGTCTGCCGATGGTGTTCCAAACCGAAAATTCCTCGGAAAATTCATTAAATTCAATTTGTTTATTCTCAGAAAATACAGCATTTTGAAACGTAAAAATATTGGTATATTTTTCTTGCTGCATTCGCTCTTGTAGTTTTTTAAAAGTAGTAGAAGTGGGTTCAAATGAATATACTTTTCCTTCACTTCCGACTAAATGACTAAACAAAATAGAATAGTTACCAATGTTGGCCCCAATATCGAAAACTGTCATTCCTTGACGAACTAATCTTTGTACAAGCCGTTGTTCGGTTTGTTCTTCATTAAACGCAAATTTTTCTAGCTGGAAAATGGCATAACCATTTCGCAGATGAAGATTATGCAATAAGAGTTTATAATTAGGATCTTTGAGAAGTTTATGGTAATTTTTATGGTTTTTAAAGGTATTAATATCATCTAGCAATATAATTTTAGCGCCATAGACTTCATCTAATTCAGCTTCCCCGGTAAATTCAGAACCATCTATTAAGACAACATCAAAAAAAATGATTTTATTTTCTGATTTTATTTGCTTAATTCCTGCCTGAGAGACTCCCGAATCTAGGAGGTATTTTAGATCTTGTTTGAGCCAATCTAATACTTGTTCTATGGGGTATTGATTCAGGGCTGTTTGGTAAGAATTATAAAATTCTATAACTTCTTTTTCTTGAGCAAATTTATTCATTCCTACTGAGGAAACATTATAACATTTTACAAAGCCTTCCTTAGCATATCTGTTTTGTAATGCGGTAAATCTTGCCTGGGAAATTTCCATGCAAAAAAGTTGAGGATGATGGGGATTTTCTCTAATTCCTGTGACAAATGCTTCTGTACTTCCCTCACCGGAAGATGACCCTATTTCTAAAATAGTTTTGATATCTTCTTCTTTGGCTATTTGTTTAATAGCCTGATAAAATTGATCGTACTTAATTTCTGCGGGAATGATTTTATTGATTTCTGAAGTCATGATCCCATTTTCTCCTTAATTCATTGTGTTATTAATCTGGGAATGCGTTTTCTACAAAAAACCCTGAAGTTAAATTTAGTTACGAAAAAAAGCCGATTTTTGAGATCAGACTATTGGGGTAAATGACGATTTGTGGTAAACACACTTGGTTTCTGGGTCAGTCCTACTTTACCTTACCTAACAGTTTAAGAGAACTTAGGCTTAACTACCAAATAAATCGGGTTTTTCCCTCCAATTAAAGACTAAAGTGCAGTATTTCCGTCAAAAAACAGGGTTTCTGCGTTCAGGACTATTTAACCGAAAAAGGGATTAACGCGATCGCCACCACTTTTGATAATCTTGACAAATTATGCCTTATAGTATAAGGAGAGACCCAAAAATTAGGACAACACCCGCATCTCCTGACGCCGCCCAGGGCAGTTCCGTTCCCGCCACCTGAGACCGCCGCAGCATGGCCGGGATTCCTCACCACACAAAAACAAGTTACAATTACGTTAAGATTGATGAACATAAATAAAAATTCCCAAATCACAGGGACTAAAAATTAGGAGGATCGACCTCGGTGAATAAACGGTGGAGAAACGCTGGCCTGTACGCACTGCTGGCTATTGTAGTCATTGCCTTAGCAACGGCTTTTTTTGACAAACAGCCCCCAAGCCGCGAAGTTTGGAAGTACAGTCAATTCATTCAGGAAGTCGAAGGCAAGAGAGTAGACAAAATAAATATCAGTTCTGACCGCAGCAAAGCCCTGGTCACAGCCCAGGACGGAAACAAGGTACTCGTTAACCTGCCGAACGACCCCGAACTGATCAACATCCTGACCAAAAATAACGTAGATATTTCAGTTCTGCCCCAAAGCGACGAAGGCTTCTGGGTAAAAGCCCTCAGCAGCCTGTTCTTCCCGATCTTGCTCTTGGTGGGACTGTTTTTCCTGGTGCGGCGCGCGCAAAACGGGCCCGGCAACCAAGCCATGAACTTCGGCAAATCCAAAGCTAGAGTCCAAATGGAGCCACAAACTCAGGTGACTTTCGGCGACGTGGCCGGCATCGAACAAGCCAAGCTAGAGCTCGCAGAAGTCGTGGACTTCCTGAAAAATGCCGATCGCTTCACCGCAGTCGGAGCAAAAATCCCCAAAGGTGTGCTCCTGGTCGGCCCTCCTGGAACTGGCAAAACCCTGCTCGCAAAAGCAGTTGCTGGTGAAGCAGGCGTTCCCTTCTTCTCGATTTCCGGTTCAGAATTTGTGGAAATGTTCGTGGGTGTCGGTGCTTCCCGCGTCCGCGACTTGTTTGAACAAGCTAAATCGAACGCTCCTTGTATCGTATTTATCGATGAAATTGACGCCGTAGGCCGCCAGCGGGGCGCTGGTTTGGGCGGTGGTAACGACGAACGGGAACAAACCCTGAACCAGTTGCTGACCGAAATGGACGGTTTTGAGGGTAATACTGGCATCATTTTGATTGCTGCCACGAACCGCCCCGATGTATTAGATGCGGCGCTGCTGCGTCCAGGTCGCTTCGATCGCCAAGTTGTAGTGGATCGCCCCGACTTCGGAGGCCGCCTAGAAATTCTCAACGTTCACGCCCGCGGCAAAACTTTGTCGAAAGACGTGGACTTGGAAAAAATCGCCCGCCGGACACCCGGTTTCACCGGTGCGGATTTGTCCAACCTACTCAACGAAGCAGCAATTTTAGCCGCCCGTCGCAACTTGACCGAAGTCTCGATGGATGAAGTCAACGACGCGATCGACCGCGTGCTCGCAGGCCCAGAAAAGAAAGACCGCGTGATGAGCGAAAAGCGCAAAACTTTGGTAGCTTACCACGAAGCCGGTCACGCTTTAGTCGGCGCGCTGATGCCCGATTATGACCCCGTGCAGAAAATTAGCATTATCCCCCGCGGCCGCGCTGGCGGTTTGACTTGGTTCACACCCAGCGAAGATCGGATGGATTCTGGCTTGTATTCTCGGTCTTACTTGCAAAATCAAATGGCGGTAGCTTTGGGCGGCCGCATTGCTGAAGAGATTGTCTTCGGCGAGGAAGAAGTAACGACTGGGGCGTCGAACGACTTGCAGCAAGTGGCAAGAGTAGCGCGGCAAATGGTGACTCGCTTCGGAATGAGCGATCGGCTAGGCCCTGTAGCTCTCGGTCGCCAACAAGGCAATATGTTCATGGGTCGCGATATCATGGCTGAACGCGATTTCTCCGAAGAAACCGCAGCGACGATCGACGATGAAGTGCGTTTGTTGGTAGAGCAAGCTTACCGCCGCGCTAAAGATGTACTCGTCGGCAACCGCCACGTCCTTAATGCTTTGGCAGATATGCTAGTTGAAAAGGAAACTGTGGATGCGGATGAATTGCAAAATTTGTTAGCTAATAGCGATGTGAAAATGGCGACGATCGCCTAATCAATTTTGGATTTTGGATTTTGGATTTTAGATTAAATCTAAAGTTTGAAATCAATAATTGGGGTGATTCTTGGATTGTCTGGAATCTCCCCGATTTTTTTATGGGCACACAGGAAGCAGCGAAAAAAAGCATTGGAGTAGCAAACCATGATCGTCACTGAAGATAGAGCGCGTGAACTTGCACTTGATTGGGTAGAAGCTTGGAATACTCATAACCTCGATCGAATCATGTCCCATTACGCAGAAGATGTAATTCTGATATCGCCTGTCGCAGCGCAACTGCTAAACGAACCATCTGGGACAGTGACAGGCAAAGAAGCGCTACGAAACTACTTCAAAAAGGGGCTGGAAGTTTATCCTGACCTCAATTTTGAGTTGCTTGATGTGATGTGGGGAGTTTCCAGTGTTGTCCTTTACTACATCAACCAAAAAAACACGAAGGCAGGTGAGTTTATGGAGGTCAGTTCAACCGGAAAAGTGACTAAAGTTGTTGCTCATTACAACGGGTAGAGCGAGGTTATACAAATGGCGGTAATATGGATGGCACAACCGAGCGAGGCTGAGGCTTTACTTACTCTAGCTAGCGAGTCAAACGCAGTCCACTCGCCTGTGGTGTAAAGAAAATAACGCAATTTTAACCGCCCCCTCGGAAACCCACGGAGGTGGGTTTTGTTTGTATAGACGCGGTTTCAACCGCTCGGTCTTCCGATATGAACTGTATTGAATTATGTGGGGGTAAAATCAGTTAGCATGAATCATCAATCTTGGTTGACACTACTAAAAAAACACCAGGCGATCGCAGTTATCCGTTCCTCCGAAAAAGAACTCGCTCGGCACATGGCATCATCGGTAGCAGCCGGAGGAATCCAATTTATTGAAATTACTTGGAACACGCACAAAGCTGCTGAATTAATTGCGGAACTCCGGTCGGAATTTCCTACTTTTAGTATTGGCACGGGCACTTTATTAAACATAGAAGAGTTACAGCAAGCAATAGACTGCGGCGCTCAATTTCTGTTTACTCCGCACACCGATTTAGCGATGATTAAAACAGCAGTTGACGCTGGAGTGCCGATCGTCCCTGGTGCTTTTTCTCCTACAGAAATTGTGACCGCGTGGCAAGCAGGCGCTACCTGCGTTAAAGTTTTTCCGATATCGGCTTTGGGAGGCGCGGCTTACCTGAAAAGCCTGCAAGGCCCCCTGGGAAACATTCCTTTAATTCCCACTGGCGGGGTGACGCTCGAAAATGCCAAAGTATTTATTGACGCCGGGGCGATCGCCGTTGGTTTAGCCGGAGACTTATTTCCTAAACACTTAGTAGACAATCGCGATTGGCGCGCGATTATCCAAATTGCCCGAGATCTTACCCAACACTTAACAACTTGTTAAGCCCTGTTTCCCAATCCAACATTTCAAATCTACAATCTAAAATAGGACAAGCCAATCTAAAATCTAAAATCTAAAATCTAAAATAGTACGAGGTGTGAGAAATGAAGAGCATTATCAACTCAACTTACTTCCGCCGCGCTGGAACTTTCTGTGCCGGCTGCGCCCTCACTTTTGCTGCATTCTGTGGCGGTTCACTAACCGCATTGGCCAGTGAAGAACACAACATAATTGCCAATAAAATTATGTTGTTGCAGCAATCGAGCGAACGCTGGATTGAAATAGATTTATCAAGACAAAGGTTAATAGCTTGGGAAGGAAATACACCCGTTTACGCGGTGATAATTTCCAGCGGCAAATCATCGACTCCCACCCGCACGGGAACCTTTGCCGTTGAAACCAAACACCGCGTTACTAGAATGACTGGGCCGGACTACGACGTGCCCGACGTTCCCTATACAATGTATTACGACGGAGGCATGGCAATTCACGGCGCTTACTGGCACAATTTGTTTGGCAATCCCGTTACTCACGGCTGCACAAATGTAGCTGTAAATCACGCTAAATGGTTATTTGAATGGGCCTCGGTGGGAACACCCGTGGTGGTGCACAAATCTCAGGTTTAGGGAATTGGGAATTGGGCATCGGGCATAGTCGAACATTATTAGAACTTATGCACCGGTGGTCAGAAACCGGGTTTTTTTGGGAAATACTGCGTTACAGCCGTAGATTCGGTCAAAAACCCGGTTTCTTCGATCGGAGTTCATCAGTTCTGGTTTTGTTAGCTTGCTTACTTCATTACTGCCTTCAAGTACAATCCCAATTATATAAAACCTCACTAAAATCTAATTCTCTGAGTGCTGATTCATCAATAAAAAAGTTACCGACACCACTGTCTCCCCATATGATCTCTACTGTATCATTGCCATCGCTATCCATTTGGAATAGAAGAATATCTAGCTTTTGTTTTTGCTCAGAGGTACTACTATATTTTCTTACGTCGTCTTGTGTAAAATAAGGATAACCACCTATTTTATGACCAAAGGAATGCGATATTTCTCGGTACTCATTCTCAATTTCATGGTTCATAAATAACTCATCGATTTCCGAGCCTAAAAGTTCTGTAAATTGGTAGTCATTGGTACTAATCGGCGCATATTTTTTAGTAAATTGCAAGCTGCAACAGCCATCCACAGGAAAAGCTTCTGGTTTCGGCAAAAAATCATAATTGGTAATAATGTTTTCAACTTTGAAGTCTGGCTGAGGAAAATAGATTATTTTGAATTTGTCTTCGATTGTATAATTATCTGCATTAGCCGAATTGTCCAAATTTAAACCATATAGGTCATCGTCAGCTATATAGAACTGTAAGATACCCCGCTCGGGAAAACCATCTAAAGGCGGTATTTCATCAAAGTTGAGTTGCGCTAGCAAAAATAAATATTTAGCGTCACAAGTTTTGGGATATTCAAAGCCTTTAGGTAAATAAGGAAATCCCCCAAATTTACTCTGCCACCAATTAACGTCATCATTATTCTGGGTTTGAATTTCGATGTAAGGTTTAATGGTAGCTTCGATTCTGTCGCGATACTTTTCTAGTTCTGGAGAGAGTGAACATTCTAGTTTGTAGTTCATCTGCTTTTAACAATTTGTTTTGAACGCAATCAGTAGGGTGCACCGAAGCGCACCTTACCTGTAAAACCTATTCTTAACTTAGCTGCACCACGGGTTTATCCTCTAACAATGTTTGATTTGTCAGCAAATCTTCCACGGTAATTCGCAAAAAGCGCTGTTCGTCAACGCGGAAGAAGATTTTGATGCGATCGCTCCCCGGATACCCAGCCGGCGTCAAGCGAAAGCGAGCGTCTCCTTCGCTTTCGCTACTTATAGCGAGGGAGACGCTTGCACTGCAACTCGAACAATTATTTATGATTCCGATTCCAGCGGCAACGATATGACCTCTTCATTTGATTAATGACTTACGGGACATCCTCCTGTCGTTAACCCTGTTAAGAAATTATTGGTGTCAAAGAAATGTTCTACAGACTCAATCTTTAAATCCTCTGTGACTTTAGCAATGCTAAGACCAATAATTTCAATGGTTTCTCCTGTCCCTTGATGATCTTTGTAAGATCCCTTAAAAGTACCCCAGTGTCTCCACTTAAACACAACGTTAGGAGGCCCTGCAACGACTTCGACTAATTCCCAGAGAAAGCCATCGGGAAAAGCTGTGTGAAAGAGGTTGTAGGAGGATTGAAAGGTTTCATCAGAAGCGCGGTAGTGCTCTGAGTTTTCTAGAAAGAGATTATAGGTTCCCTGATCTACAACTTCTTGGGCTGTGTATTCTTTTCCTCCATTAGTGCTCATACGGAATTTATCTGTAACTACAGATATCCATTGTTGGGGATTGGTTTTGAAGGATGCTTCCATTTCAAATGTTCTCACCAAATTATAGGCGATCGCATTCAAAGACCCTTCGGCATGATTGTGTTTCTTTTCCTTTTCCAAGAAAGCATTAGTGCGAGAATAGTCTGGACGATTCCCGTCCCGCCATTCTACTCCATCATCCTGCTTCAGAACTTCTTCTCTATCTTGCACCCAGAGGGGTAAACCGGGAGCTGTACTCATACGTGTTAATCTCCTAGGATTTGGGTTAATGAAAATCTTGATACTACAATGAAAGGCTGACGGTTCAGATTCAAGAGTATTTTAAATAAAAGTCTATGCCTAAAGTGGTAGCCGTGTCAATCCCCTACGCAGCCATAAACCTAACTATCGGCATAGGTTGTCGTCTTCAATAGACATCTCCAAAAACTAACTAATTCCTAGGAAGATCCTGGGAACAGATGTCCAGAGGAAGAGCCTGGCTTTATGAACCCAAAAATTGGAGGCAGAGCCTCCGGATCTGCGTTCCCAGAAAGAGCCTGGAAGTAAACCAGTAATTTCTTAATCCCCCTCTGCTCGGACGAAAGTTTGACTCTATGCAGCGATTTCAAGAGCCGAATTCTCAACCAAATTATCTAAAGTCTATCCTTAACTTAACTGCACCACTGGTTTATCCTCTAACAAAGTTTCATTAGTCAACAAATCTTCAACAGTAATTCGCAAAAAGCGCTGTTCGTCAACGCGTAACAAAACTTTTATGCGATCGCTCCCCGGATACCCAGGCGGCGTCAATTGAGCGATGCTGCGTGCTCCTTCTTTATCATTTAAGGGCTGTACCGATGTTCGGCCTGCGAGTTGGCGAGTAATTAGCCTGTCGCCGTCAAAATATATCTCCGTGCCACCAGTTTCCGCTCCCAATTCGCCGATAATTAACTCTATACTCGGCTGATTTTCTAAAGAAGCCCCTAAGACTAATTCTACCGGTTCGCTCATCGGATAAGACTGGCCGGATTTGATTAAACTGTGCCAACTGTGGCAATTGTCGCGGCGGTTCCAGTAGCGAATTCCGTAACTGTGATAGAGAAAATCTTTGATTTCTAGCCCTTGACTCAGTTGCAGAGCACCTTGGGCGATCGCCTCAAAGGGTTTGTCGCACCGAATTTTTGCCGGATCGAAATATTGCTGCACCCAACGCCCGACAGCGGGAATTTGTACAGTACCGCCAACTAGCAAAACTGCGTCGATGTCGCCAATTTCTAAGCCTTGGCGCCGCGCTTGCTGCAATACTTGATTCATGCACTCGTCGAGTTTGTCAAAAAACTTATGTTCAGCGAGGATAGATTCAAAACGAGGTCGGTCTAATTCTAATTCGTAACTCTCAAAATTTTCGTCATCAAAATAAACCTCAACTGCCTGATTCACTAAAGACAACTGAATCTTTAACCGTTCTGCCAATCTCGTTGTAATCGGAGATTTTGCCAGCCCTTTTGTTTGAACAAAATAATCAACCAGCCAATTATCAATATCAGAACCGCCTAAATTTTGTCCGGCTTTAGCCAAAACCCGGGCAACTTTTGTTTTTTGTGCTGAAGATTCAGCTAATAGCTTTTCGCCCCACTTCAGGATAAAACCGAGGGGCTTTTTGTCGGAGGAAGCGTCCAAACGCACCAAAGAAAGGTCTAGAGTTCCGCCGCCGAAATCAATGACTAACAGATTTTCGCGATCGGCCAAACCGTAACCCAAAGCAGCCGCCGTAGGTTCGTCCAACATCCGCACCTGTTCTACTTCCAGAGATTGAGACACTTTGCCCAACCAATGGCGGTAAGCTTCAAAACTATCTACCGGCACAGTAAAAATCAAAGAGTCGATCGGCAAGGGCAGTTGGCGAATTGAATTAACAATTTGACTCAAATACCACGCACCTACTTGTTCAAAAGTAATAATTTGCCCGTCAAGTTCCGGCACAAAACCCTGAACAGAAGTGCCAATTCCCCGCTTAAAATTGCGAAAAAACCGAGAATCTCCACTCAAATCCCGACCTTGATCGCGGACTTGCTGACCGAGTAAGACTTTACTTTGAGCAGCGTCCTCAACGTAGAGTAAACTAGGAATGAGGGGCGGATTTTGAGCCGAGATTGCCGACAATCCCGGTAATTTCAAATTTTCGGGCTGCTGGAGGACTTGATTCCAGCGAGCGACGACGGTGTTGCTAGTTCCAAAATCAATTGCGATCGTCATTCAGCCAAAATACACAGCTACTAGGGATTTAATCATATTATGGTATTTCGAGTCACCAATGCCAACAGATTATCAAATTGTGCTTGAATAAAGACTTTTTTGCCACAAAAACTTCTTTAACGGCGGAGTCTTCAATTTTATGCAACTGTATATTTTTCGACTCCACAAATAAGCACCACTTTTATAAGCGGCACAAAAGTCATACCATTTTAAATTTTAGATTGAAAAATGGAGAATGAATGACTGCATAAAGGTTTGGATCACGGCACTACAGTCACCTGGTGTTTGGAAAGTGGTAGCGCCTGTCTGCAGGGACCAAGATTTTACCTTTGATCTTAATCCAATTTTCCAATGAAGCGTGAAAAATGCTGGATATGGGCGATCGCAAAAAAGCACTATTGGCTCTAACACTACTTGTCCCTGCTGCTAGTATTGGTATCATAGCAGGCTTGTATATTGCCCCGGAAAGCTGGGGGCAAACACTGTCAGTCTTGTGTCAAGTTTGGTTGCTGATTTTTCCGATCGCGTGGTCTGTTTTTGTCGATCGCAAAAAGCTGAGTTTCTCCCTACCCAAGCGCCAAGAATGGCTGGCTGGATCTATTTGGGGAATATTCATGTTTGCGGTGATTGTGGGTATCTATAGCCTTTTTGGGCAGCAGTGGATCGATCCTGTAGTTGCCAAAGAAAAAGCGCACCAATTAGGTATTACCAGCCGTAATATTTACTTGATTGTAGAAGCATATTTTGTGCTGGTTAACTCGCTGATTGAAGAATTTACTTGGCGGTGGTTTGTCTGCAAGGAATGCCAGATTCTCATACCGGGAACAAAAGCAATATTTCTGAGTTCGCTATTTTTCACGATCCACCACATTTTTGTAATAGCAGCTTACAGCGACTGGCAGGCTGTTCTCTTAGGTTCCTTAGCTGTCTTCACCGCCGGGATAATTTGGTCTCAGTCTTATCTGACTTACCGTTCGCTTTGGCCTAGTTATATCAGCCACGCGATCGCAGATTTTGCCCTGGCAAGTATTGGTTGGAAAATCCTCTTTAACTAGCTGCTTTTTCAGCGACTATTCCTGGCAATTGTACAGGAAAATTTGACGTTTTGCCCAACTCACTATCCAGCAGATTAATCTCTCCCTCCATCATCCGGACGGCGTGCCACTGACGCAGGCGAGCGTACACCCTGATAAATTAAGCTTTTGCAAGGTATTTATGGCTGTAGCTGCGCTTCATGCCAACTAGCAGCGACAACTGTTTGCTGGCATTCATGCTGATTGTACTGGGTTCTTGACTGATGCTGTGCAATAATCGAACGTTCATATCTTCCCACCGGCAGATGCTTTCCGTTAAGGTATCTGCTTTTAATTAAAAGTTTTGTTTTGCGGGCGATCGCATAATTTTAGCTGCATGAAAACTGGTCAACATATCGCTATCAGCATCTGTGGCAGGGCCCCCAAGAGTACACCGATTGTCATCCGGAATTGCAAACGTCGGAAAAATGATGCTTTCATAACATGAAATTTTTTGTACGCGAAATCGTTTGATACATACCACGAAGTTGGTGCTACTGCTTAGGAGTCAAGGTTTGCACGATATAAGCCGATCCACCTTGAGTATTCCTTTGATCTTTATAGGGTCATTTGATAATTTGCTGCTGAATTATTGTTACGGTAATTACTTAGACAGGAATTGGGCAGTAATGCTACATATACTCTGCCCCGCAGTGGAAGTCTCTTTTGGGAATTTTTTCAGGCGATCGCCTTTTATTAACAAATTTAAAACTCAGGCAGCTAATTAAATTTATATCGGTGAAACTCTATGTTCTGTAGCACGATTGGGAAACCTATTTTTTCAAACAGTGGATGCATCAACCGGGTTTTTACACGAACATACGACAAGTGAGGGCGAGAGATATCGCTTGAAAAACAGGCTTTCTTCCCTCATTCACACGTCCAAGACGGTGATTCTCGCGATCGCGCCCCTGCTGGTATCTGAGAAAACTACCATGTCTGAATCCTGACAAAATGGGATATTGTGTCAAGCAATACCTAGATGACTGTTGCCCAAAAATCCCAGCTACCGATGGATGTTTATATCTATTCCAGCGATGGAGGACTCAACATTCTCAAGGTAAGAATCTCCCTCTTTAACTCAGTATAAAATTTTGCCAAAGGCGATGTCAATCTACTGAATATTGTTGCAAATGTTACCTTTATTCCACCTTAAAAGTTGGGTGACATTCGGTTTACCGTACATCGTTGTCTGTTTTAGACTAAATGATGTAATCTTTAACATACGGTGTTGTCTAGCTTGGTGTTTGTCGCGACAAAAGCTACTATTTCATGAGGTATCTATCTTCAGGAGGAAATTTCGCTTACCTGCAAATTATCCCTCTAGGAACTGTTTCGCGATCGCATCAATCTTTATTATCAATGCAACGACAGTGAAGTTTTGGCAGATAGATATTGGGGTGTTGCGAACAGTCGGTCGGTTGGATTCTATGTAAACACCAGGAAAGCGGTAATTAATATTCACCCGCCCCTCTTTCCTTTTGGGCTCTAACATCAGTGCTGGTAGCAGTGCCGAATGCGATTCCAAGTCTTAAGCGGGACTTAAAAATGAAAATCACCTTTGTTCTTCCTACTCTGTCTCTGACTGGTGGAATACGAGTAATATCTATTTTCGCAGAACTTTTGAGAAAGCGAGGACACTCCGTGTTCGTCATCTCTGTACCCCGTCCCCAGCCGAGTATGCGCCAGCAAGTCAAGTCGCTGCTGCGGGGAGGGGGTTGGATTTCCCCACCTGAAAACGAACCCTCATTTTTCGATAACTTAGGTGTAGAACACAAAATTACCGATCGCTACCGCCCGGTAGAAGACAAAGATGTACCTGACGCTGACGTAGTAGTTGCCACCTGGTGGGAAACCGCCGAGTGGGTAGCTAAACTCTCTCCTAGCAAAGGAGCAAAAGCTTATTTTATCCAGCACCACGAAATTTTTGACTATCTACCTCAAGGAAGAGTAGAAGCAACTTGGATGCTGCCGATGCACAAAATTACGATTTCTGAGTGGTTAGTTGAGCTAGCTAGGACTAAATATGGCGATCGTCAAGTTTCCTTAGCTCCTCCTACCGTGGACACGAAGCAATTTTACGCCTGTCCTCGCAACAAACAATCGGTTCCTACAGTTGGTTTAATGTACTCTACAGTCTATTGGAAAGGAACTGACATCGCCCTCAAAGCTTTTTCCCTAGCGGCTGAAAATATCCCTAACCTGCGTCTGGTTGCGTTCGGTACAGAGGCCCCATCCCCGGAATTGCCGCTACCGGCAAATGCCGAGTATGTAATTCAACCCAACCAAGACAAAATCAAAGACTATTACAGCAAATGCGATGCATGGCTGCTGGCGAGCCGCTCAGAAGGCTTCGGCTTGCCTATTATCGAAGCGATGGCGTGCCGCACTCCCGTCATCAGTACCCCAGCAGGCGCTGCTCCAGAAATTTTGAGCGGGGGTACTGGCATACTTGTAAGACCTGAAGATCCCCAAGAAATGGCAAAAGCCATAGAGTCTATCTGTCAGTTGCGAAATTCCAAGTGGCAAGCCATGTCTGAAGCCGCCTATGCCAAGGTGAACAATTATACGTGGGAAGATGCCACGGATCATTTTGAAGCGGGGTTGAAAGTTGCTATAGACAAATCTAAACAGCGCGACGTTAAGATAGTTTCGTTTTCTCCCTATGGAAAAGTTCCGGTTGGCTAACTGCTGCAATTTGAAATTCGGCGCTACCCGCGTTTTCGGCGCCGGATTTCTGGGCAGAAACTCCATATCCTTTGGTGGAGTGCTTCTGCCACAAGTAAAATAAATGGCCCGTGTCCTGTTTTCTACGCAGCAGTCTCGACACTAATTCTGAGCGCAGCGAGGAAGGAATACTGGTTATAAATTGATCGGCCAAAATCTGAACAAGAGTGCAACGGAGGTTTTAAGGCTGGCTCCGTTACAGGTTAAACTTGTCTAGCCGTCAAACATCTGCCGATTTGTAATTGGGAAAAGTCCCTGACGACAAAGTAAGATCGATCGGCTCGACTATCGAGTTACGATCGCCTCCAGCACAGATCCGCACCCCGCAGAAAAGCCAAACAAAGGCTGGTAAGTGCCAACTTGCTTTAAGGATAAGGAGGACTTTTAACCAGTATCAATCTTCAGCATCTATTCAGGAAAATTACTTTTTTCCTGCCTACCCTTAGTCTTAAAGGTGGCATGAGGGTGTTATCTATATACACAGAACTGCTGCAAAAGAGAGGACACAAAATATTTATTGTCTCTATGCCCCTGTCGCAACTGACTTTAATCCAACAATTGCGATCGCTGCTGAGGTGTAGGGGTTGGCAGTCTGCTCCTAAAACACAAAAGTCTAACTTTGACAAGGTGGATGTCGAAAGTCGAGTTATCGAAACCAACCGTCCAATTACTGACCTTGACGTAACTGATGCCGATATTGTCATGGCTACTTGGTGGGAAACTGCCGAGTGGGTGGCAAAACTATCTCCGAGGAAAGGAACGAAAGTATATTTTTTGCAACATTATGAGGCTTTTGACTACGTACCAAAAGGTCGAGTAGAGGCAACTTGGTGGCTGCCGATGCACAAAATCGCTGTGGCCCAGTGGCTGACCGACATAGCTGGGAATGAATACGGCGATTTGTCTGTATCTCTTGTCCCTCCTACGGTGGACACCAAACAGTTTTACAACCCCCTGTCGCGAGGGAAGCAGCCCCGAGGCAAGCAATTAGTTCCCACAGTCGAGCTGCACTATAATACAACTCCTTGGAAAGGCTGCGATATTGCCCTACAACCTTTCTCTATAGCTGCTAAAAAAATTCCTCACCTTCGTTTAGTTGCATTTGGTTCCGGCCACGATAGTTCTCATCCCAATTTGCTGCATAAGGATACTGAGTATAATAAAGAACCTACTCAAGACCAACTAACAGATTTTTACAGCAAATGCGATGCTTGGGCGTTTTCCAGCAGATCCGAAGGCTTCGGCTTGCCAATTTTAGAAGCTATGGCTTGCGGCACTCCAGTCATTGGCACTCCTTCTGGTCTGGCTCCGGAACTACTTGCTGGCGGGGGTGGCATACTTGTCAAGCCAGAAGATCCAGAGAATATGGCAAAAGCGATCGAGCAGATTTGTCAGTTGTCTGATGCCGAATGGTGCGCAATGTCCGAGACTGCTTTGGAAAGGGTGATAAATTATACTTGGGAGGATGCAACTAATCTCTTCGACGCGGCACTGTACACTGCTTTGGAACGTTAGGCACAATTAACGAACAAGCCGTAAAATTGAGATTGATGTAAAAGACTGGGGTGGGGCGATCGTTTAAACGAGAATTTTTATCGGGCAATTTGAGTTGTCTTTCTATAATTTTACTGCCAAAAAATACCTATGGTTGCATTAATCCCACTTGCTATGTTCGGCTTTATTCCAGTCGTTTTTTACCTGTTTGTGAGGTTTCCGGCTCAGCGGGCAGTAATTATAAGTTTTGTGGTAGCGTGGCTTTTTTTGCCGCAAGCTTCTTATCCAATCCCTTCATTGCCACCTTATACCAAAATCTCTGCAGCTTGCTACGGCATTTTGCTGGGGACTCTGATCTACGATACTGCGCGCCTCACATCTTTTAAGCCCGGTTGGGTGGACGTGCCAATGCTAATTTACTGTTTGTGTCCAATTGTTTCACAAGTTAGTAATGGCGGCAGCCCGATTTCTCCGACTGTCAACCAAATCATTACTTGGGGTCTGCCTTATTTTTTAGGGCGCTTGTATGTGGGCAATTTAGACGGGCTGCGACAATTGGCGATCGGAATTTTTGCAGGGGGGTTAGCCTACATTCCTTTTACTTTAGTTGAAGGAGTTAGGGGCCCAATTCTCCACCAAATGATTTACGGCGTCAATGCCTTTGACGACTGGGGTCAAGCAAGGCGTTTGGGGGGGTGGAGACCAGTAGTGTTTATGCAGCACGGTTTGATGGTGGGCCTGTGGATGATGACAGCCGCCTTAATTGCTGTGTGGCTGTGGCAAACTGGGACGCTTAAAAAGTTTATGGGCCGTAACATCAAGACTTTAGCAATTATATTAACTATCGCTTTTTTCCTGTGCCGTTCAACAGGCGCCTACAGTTTATTTGTAATGGCGTTGCTAGTATTATACTCTGCCAAGTTTTTTCGCACCTCTTTGCCATTGCTATTGATAATTGGATATATAGTGTTTTATCTATATGTGGCTGCAGCGGGTCAATTTTCGAGCAAAGACGTGATTGGATTCATCAATCAAGTCTTTGGCGAAGAACGAGCCGCCTCTTTGAAGTTTAGATTTGACAATGAAGAGATATTGGGGGAAAAGGCGCGACAAAGATTTATGTTTGGCTGGGGAGATTCGGGCGGAAACCGCGTGTATAACGAATACGGTGATGATATCTCAGTTACTGACAGCTTATGGATTATTGCATTTGGCGTCAACGGTGCAGTCGGTTTGGTTAGTTTATTTTCTTCCTTGTTACTTCCTGTTATCGTATTTTCTTTGTTCAAATACCCCGCCAGAACCTGGTCTAATCCTAAAGTGGCACCTGCAGCCGCCCTGGGAATAGCCTTAACTATGTACGTGTTTGACTGTGTTTTGAATGCTATGACTAACCCGATTTTTGCCCTGATTGCAGGAGGAATATCAGGTCTGGTCTTAAAAGCTCCAGAAAGTCTTAAGGCCAAGAAAACCAGTTCCCCACCAAGAAGACAGTCGCTGGTTCACCAAAAATCAGGATGATTTTCGGAAATGCGATCGCTGCTTCACTTCAAGCTTGACACTATCTTGCCAGTCCTGGAGGCAACAACTAAAAAATCTACCACTTTTGGATGAAATCCAGTTCAGAAGTTGCTAGATAATTCTCACTAGGTTAAAATTTTAATCTCATAAACTCTTTTTTACATTCATTTGCAATGCTTCAACAAGTATTAGCACGGGATGGCTTTTTTCTTGAAACTGTGTTGCGAGTTATAAACTTAAAAATGGGCTTTATACACTTTTTCTAAAACGACCTGATTCTTTACATAATCTTTAAAAATACTTACTAGACAGGCAGGGTGTAGGAGGATATACTGATAAAAGTATGTTCACTGAAGCACCCAGGTACTTAAAACACGAAACTGTATTGTGGGTGATAATAGTTTGAGTTGTAGTTTAATATAAAGCGGGAAGGGCATCATAAATGAAAACAGTTAATTTATTGAATGTCTCGATAGATAACTTGTCAATCACAGAGTTGTTTGAAAAACTTGACTGCGAAGGTGGTGTCGTATTTACACCCAATGTAGACCACTTGATTAAGTTGCAGTATGACCGCGACTTCTATGAAGCTTATAATACATCTACTTATAGAGTCTGCGACAGTCAAATATTGATGTATGCCTCCAAGTTTTTGGGTACTCCTCTAAAAGAAAAAATTTCTGGTTCTGATTTGTTCCCTGCATTTTATATGTATCACAAAGATAACGAGAAGATTAAAATATTTTTGCTAGGAGCTGCTGAAGGTATTGCTAGGAAAGCCCAGGAAAAAATTAACCAAAAAATTGGAAGAGAAATAGTGGTTGAAGCACTTTCTCCTTCTTTTGGCTTTGAAAAAAATGAAGAAGAATGTGAAAAAATAATTGACGAGATAAATAAATCAGGAGCTACAGTTCTCGCCATAGGAGTGGGAGCTCCCAAGCAAGAGAAGTGGTTGATTAAATACAAGAGCAAATTAACACACGTCAAAATATTCTTAGCCGTAGGTGCAACCATTGATTTTGAAGCTGGTTGCAAAGCAAGAGCTCCCAAATGGATGAGCGAAGTCGGCATAGAATGGGCGTACCGACTGTTAAGTGAACCGAGAAGGTTGTGGAAAAGATATTTGATTGAAGGTTTGCCTTTTTTCCGATTAATCTTAGAACAAAAATTAGGGTTTTATAAAATGCCTTTCATGGACAGCAAAACCACCAATCTAAAATGGGAAGGTGGCTCCTAAAAGTGGCAGCGACAAATCTCTAGCGTAAATTAAGCTGAGTATCGGAGAAAGTTCGTTTGACTTCAAGGTAAGACGGATGCCATCTGTGGATAGTCCGATCGCACTTTCTCTCAAAATAATTCATTTTTGCTTTCAAGTCCAGGTAAAATCGGAAAGAAACCTTTTGTGGAAAATCCTAATTAGGGATGCAACCGATGAATCTGCCTTCTTTCTTGTGGTTGTGGAAAATAGCGGCTTGGTCAATGGGTGTTTCCCTGTTGGCTTACCTGTTGCTGGCCGTTACTGGAACGTGGATGTTTGCCACTAGGAGTACCAAACAACCGCGCCCAAAATGGCTGCGTCCCTTTCATTTAGCCACCGGTGTGGGGATGGCGACTTTGGTAATTTTACTGCTGGGAATTGGTGTAGTCGGTACGCTAGGATACTACGGAAATTTAGGTCACTCGGCTCATTTACCTGCCGGGTTAGCTGTTGTGGCTTTGGTGTTGGTTTCTGTGGGAAGCGGGCTGCAAATTGGCCCTAAACATCCTTGGGCGCGCCCCCTCCATATCGGCACTAATTTGGCCTTGTGTGGGGGATTTGTGATTGTGTTGCTCACAGGATGGACGATAGTACAAAAGTATTTGCCGAAAGTTTGAAACCTGTATATTTGACCTCCAACTATACCAAATGTGCCAGGGAAACCATATATGTAAGTATGTAAGGTGCGCCACAGCGCACCCTAGGTTTAATTTTTTTGCGTGAGTCCGCTTTTTGTGATGAATTCTAAAATATGCTGCGCGGTAGTCTGTGGCTTTTCTAAGTGGGGAACGTGCCCGCACTCGGGTATCCAAATTAGTTGAGAATTTGCGATCGCCCTTGCAAACTTTTCCGCATCCGCTGTCCCCAAAATCCGGTCTTGTTTTCCCCACAAAATCAGAGTCTGCTGCTGAATTTGCGATAATTTCTCCCCAAAACCTCCGTAACCGCCGCTTTTGGTAAACGCAATTAAAGCTTGATTCCAGTTGGGCATTTCCAAGTGCAAAGCAGCACAAGTTTGAGCGTCTTGAGAAGCCAAATTTTTATCGAAATAAGCATTGACGCTAATTCGCTGGCGAATTTTGGGATTGCGTAAAAATGAAGTAGCTAGATACCCTAAAGGAGGAATTAAAAACTTTCCCTTATTAGAACTGATGGCAAAACCTGCGCTATCTATTAACACTAATTGTTTCACAGATTCGGGATAATTGAGAGTGAAATCAATTGCGGCTGCACCTCCCATTGAAGCACCGACTAAGATTACAGGCTGCGAAATTCCCGTTTTCCAAAAATAGTAAAGATGACTTTCAATTGCCCTCGCGCTGAATGCTAAACCAGCGGCTCTTTCTGTAAAGCCAAAACCCAACAAATCAACCACCCAAGTTTCATTTTCAGCAGCTAGCAGTGGCAACAGGCGGCGGAATTCAAACAAGGAACTGTCGAAGCCGTGAATTAGCAAAATTGGTGTGTTGCCGCTGCCTTGGCGCACGTAGGCTGTGGCAATTGGCTCAGAAGATAGGGGAGTTGTAATTGCCTCTCGTTGAATGCTTTGGGCTAAGGCAATTGAGGTAGATTCTGTGAGTTGTGCGATCGATTTTGGCAGAAAACTTGCTGGCATAATTCTTGATAAATTGTGAATCGGTAGGGGCGATGCCACTGTGTTCGCCCCAACACTTAAGTATATATGCTTGCTCGATCGCTATTTTAGGAGTTGGGGCGAGTCATTAAAATTTGATCGATACTCAGTATCCCTGATCCCAGGCTTAGGTTTGTCGTGGGCTCGCCAATATAGCAATTCTCAATTGCCCGGAATACAGTAAGGATACGGCACCGTGCCGACGGAATATGTGTATTGCACTCAACAGGATAAGGTGTACCGCTGCGGGCGTACCCTAAAAAATGCAATAGAGGCGGGTTTTATCCGGATTTGTCGATCGCAAAAATCCGTCTCAAACTCGCCCCAAATGACAACAGTGAACAATTAACTGACTAATTCTTCGCCCCAACGCCAACATACATAATCGACTGATCCTCATTAATTTTGATTTTAAACAACCCAGACTTTTTGTAATCCATATAGTTAGCTAAATTAGATGTTAGAGTTTGAGATACTTGTTTGAAAATACCCGCCGAAGGAAACACCTGCTTTCCGCGTGTAAAATCTTCCCAAAACCCGTGCATTTCGGCTAACATAGCGCCAATTTCGCCAAACATATCAAAACCTTTAATTTGAATATTGCCAAAACCAATATCCTGCATTACCACAGATAGTTCCTCCGGGGTAATAAATTTTTCCCAATCGTGAACGCCCCGCCTAATCTCCTGCAAAATATTTTCCATCAGCCCAATCATCACAATTTGCGAGGAAAAAGTTCGGTTGATTGTATCAAAAAAGAACAGTCCCCCAGGCTTCAGAATCCTGTGCACCTCAGACACAACTTTTTTGTAATCGGCTACGTGTTCCAAAACATCCACGCAGATTACAACATCAAAGGTATTGTCATCGTAGGGCATATTTTCGGCAAAACCTTGCCTGTAGTCAATCTCAAAACCGCTGGTAACTGCGTGATTTTGAGCTGCTGCAATACATTTTTCCGATCGATCTATTCCAGAAACAATAGCGCCTCTCTCGGCCATAAACTCGCAAGAAAAGCCGCCGCCGCACCCGACATCTAAGGTTTTCAGCCTTTGCCAATTAGTCGCGTGTCTGTCGAAAAACTCAAATCTGGGTTTGTTGAGATGGTATAAAGCATAAATTTTAGCATTTTCGTCCCACCAATTATCTGCATTTTCATCATAAAACTCTAAATCATTTTTTACTTCTGTTTTCTGCACGATCTTCTCAGTCCTGATTAGTGGAAAATATATATGGCGATTGCACATTTGCGGGATTTTATAGGACGCCAATACACCTAATTTTTGTGAAAAAACCGAGGTTTCGTGACAAATTCGCAGGCAGAAACCAGGTTCCTGAATCCGCCCGCGTAAGTTCTATTTTATCGTTAGTTGTGAATCGCCACAGTTTTTTATTATAATAGCTCTGGCATAAATTTCAACCAGATGGATCGCGTTTCTATTATCATCCCAGCCCTCAACGAAGCGACTTGTCTGCAACGCACCCTCCGCCAACTCAGCATCCTTAATCCTCCCGCTTGGGAAGTGTTGGTGGTAGACGGCGGCAGTCAAGACGACACAGCAGCGATCGCACTTTCCGCCGGCATCCGCGTTATTTCTAGCAGTATAGCTGGGCGAGCCCTGCAAATGAACTTAGGTGCTCAAGTCGCCACCGGTGAAATTCTGTGCTTTCTGCACGCCGATACTTTAGTTCCCGACGACATTGTAACAGTCATCCAGAAAACATTGTCCGATGCCGAAATTGTGGGGGGCGGGTTTATCTCCCTGATGGCTGCTTCGCAGCAAACAAGATGGGGTTTTTCCCTCCACAATTACCTGAAAACTTATTACGCGCCGCTGTTATTTCGACCTCATTTATTTTTCCAAGGATTGCGCCTGCTGTTTGGCGACCAAGTTATTTTTTGCCGCCGTACCGATTTTTGGGAATGCGAGGGTTTTGATGCTGCGCTGCCAATTATGGAGGAAGCGGATTTGTGTTTGAAGTTAGTGCGACGAGGGAAACTTAAGTTAGTCAATCGGGTAGTGGAAAGTAGCGATCGTCGAGTTGCGAATTGGGGCGAATTAAAAGCTATTGCGATCTATCTTTCAATTGGTTTTTTGTGGGGTTTTGGCGTTTCCCCAAGGTATCTCAAGCAGTTTTATGAAGACATCCGCTGAAACACAAAATTTGATTAAATTCCCAAAATGTACTGCCTGTAATTTTTGGTCAAAACTTTTTCCAACAGGTAAATAATCGCCCAACAACCTAACAAAGTCCCCGTAACTAAAAAGCCTAGCTTCAGGAGGGGATTTACCGGGTCAATAAACTTATAAAACACTAACAACAACACATATTTCACTAATGTCGAATCCAGGAGATATATAGGGAATGAATAAGCAGCCAATATTTTGACTAACCCAGATGCTCTACTGGGAAGTGCGATACTCTTAGAAAATGCGAGGATCGATAATACGAACAAAATTGCGTATCCTTGAGCAAATAGTTTCAAAAATGATCGGAGAAACCATGCCTCCGAATTAACTTCACTTTTCAGGTAAAATTCCCAAATGCTAGCTAGATAAAAAAGGATCTTTGCCCCTAAAACTAGCCTTTTTTTCCGTTCTCGAACGGGTTGAATTTGGTCATACGAGCCACCAAAAAATAGACCCGTTGAAAATGGCAAAATCCAACTGAAAATCCAGCGTTCCATCAAAGGTAGAGGTATTGATATGTATTGGAAAGCGGTTAAGTAGAAGAAGATTGTAAAAATTGTTTGAATTGTGAAGCCCAAAGCCAAAACTTTTCTGGGTTCTAAAAATCTTAATTTCACGAGAAGCCACCACCAACCGTAGCATTGAACAATCACAACGATGAAGTAATAGGGAGGCATCACTGAACCCGTCAAGATATCTCTGAGTAATGAAAGTAAATCAAATTTTTGAATTTCTCCCAAATTATTTAAGATGTACAAAGCTACTGACCAAAACAGATAAGGGGGTATAATTTTTGACAGTCTTTTTTTGACTACCAGTGCGGGATTATTTTGATTTTCCAGTTTGTTGGTGAGAAAAAAACCGCTCAACAGTAAAAATGCAGGTACGCAAAATAGTTGAAATGTATCGCTCGTGACAAATAGAATTCTGCGATCGCTAAATGTGAAGGACCCAGCATGAGTAATCACAACACTGACGATCGCTAAAGCTCGGATCTAATCAAATTCAGCGAACCGATTAGAAAGTTTTTTCATCGTAAAAATTAGATTGTAAAAATTTGAATCAAATTAGGAATTTTTTGTTTGATGAGTAGGATATCATAAAATGTTATATTTGCTTTTCTGTTCACAAAAATTATCTCAGCGACAATAAGCCACTGAGTGCTCGAATTGAGGAATAAAGACTATAGAGACTATTGCAAAAAAAAATCTACCTAAATTAGGTAGACTTTTAGAAATGTTCAAGAAATGAGTTCACTGTGGGCTAACCGTTGTTGTGATGGATGTGCGACGTAGAAACACTATCCAACTGATCCCGCCCGTTGCGGATCACGCGCAGCATATCGCTCAACTTATGCTCGATATTATCGAGCACTTGGTCGGCATAATCATCGGCTCCGTTTTGAATTTCCTCGCATTCAGCCATCGCCCTGACTCTCATCTCTTCCAATTCCTCTTGAGCCTGGTAGCGAATTTGTTCGACTTCCGCCAGCGTCGCCTGCTGAATTGCCTCACAGTCGAGCAAAACTTGCTGTCGCAACTGATCTGCCTCTATCTTCGCCTGCTGCAGCAGGCCCATATCGTTTAAAAGTTCTGCCGCTCGCTGTTCTGCTGCTTCTATCACTTCCTGAGCGTAAAGTTCTGCCTCTTGAAGCAAGTCGTCCTTGTGCCGGATGATCGTTTCGGCTTCCTGAAAAGCGATGGGCAAATTTAGCCTCACCAAGTCTAACTGATCGAGCAACTGTTCTTCATCCACCAGAGTGCGTCTGGTCATGGGAATGCGTGGACTGTCGAGAACAATTTCCTCAAGCCGGTTCAATTCCCGCTGGATGTCTACTCCTGCGGTTCGGGTGGGGTCTCCGAAGGCGGATGTGTTCTGAGGCGAGTCGTTTTCAGTGCCGCGTCCGGTACTGTCGGGTTCGATGCGAGTTGGTTCCTGCTGGCGTAACATTTGTAAATATCTAGGGCGACGTGTTTCGGAACAAGATGATCTACGGAGCCACCAAACTTGGCTATTTCTTTAACTACACTACTACTTAAAAAGCTGTACTCGTTAGAAGTTGCCAAAAAAACTGTTTCAATTTCGCCCAGAAGGGTTTTATTGGTGTGGGCCATCTGGAGTTCCATTTCAAAATCTGTTAGTACCCGGAGCCCCCGCAGCAGCACTTTGGCTTGTCGGATCTTAGCATAGTTTACTGTCAAACCCTCAAAACTGTCTACTTCTACATTTGGCAAGTGTTGGGTAGAGCGCAGGATCTGCTCGATCCGTTCCTCTACGGTGAAGAGAGGGGTTTTGCTGGGGTTTCTGACTACCGTAACAATTACCCGGTCAAACAGTTTAGATCCCCGCTCGATAATGTCTGCGTGACCGAAGGTAATGGGGTCAAAGCTGCCTGGATAGATTGCAATCACGAGTTTGTCTCAACGCAGTGGGGGGAATGGGAGATTGGGTAGAGTGGGGCAGTGGGAGAGTGGGAGAGCGGCAAAGCCGGAGATGTGGAAAATCTTCCTTCTTCCCTCTTCCTTCTTGCCTCTACTTTTTCATGGAATGAGCTTTGTAGAAAGTTTCGAGGCTTTGCTTGTCGCCGACAAACCGCCAATGCCAAGGCTCATAACTGACGCCTTGGCGATTATTTTTGGGGAAGGACATCTCAAAACTGAAGGCGACGGCGTTGGTTTCTAACCACTTGAATGCTTGGGTATTTTCAAAACTGGGGCTGAGGTTGGTATCCGGGGCGCTGCCGTCGCCGATGTCGATCGCGTAACCGGTGTGGTGTTCGCTGTAACCTGGAGGGGCGCTGACTTCGGCTCGCTTGCTGGCGTTTTGCCTGCGTTCGGCTTTCACGTCAAAAAATACGTGCTGTTGGTCTTCCAGGGAGCGGAAGCCGGATATGGGAGCGAAATAGATGCCTGATGCTGCGGCGGCGTTGGCCATTTCTTGATATTTTGCTGCTGCTGAGGAGCGGAGTTTGACGCTACCGTCGGGGGTGACGCCTACCAAGTCTTTTGCTGGTGCTTCTGGGTAGGGCAAGTGTCCCAGCAGGTTGTCTGGCGTTGCGGGGGCGGTGGCTTTGGGGTTGGTAGCTGGACTCGCGACCGATGCAGACGGCGAACTGGTCGGTGCTGGGTTTTGTTGAGTTTGCTCGGCCTGACTGGTGGCGGGGAACAAGTTAAAGTTGAGGTGCAGCCAGATGCTGACCCCACAGGCTAGTGCGGCCAACCCTAGCAGTTTCCAAATCAGCCCTTTTTTCTTAGACTGACTCTGCCCTGCTTCTGGGTATGGATGGTCTCGCACTGCTTCTGGAATTTCGTCGGCGACAAGCTCCGAGGCTTGCGGGGGTTTTCTTGACAGACTAGCGTTATCCAAGCCAGCTCCACTCCTGCACTTCAATAAGGCTCAACGTTAAAAATTGTAGACCGATATGGGCGATCGAACAGCTACAATTGCCGCTGAGAATATATCATCTCTTTCTGACCTCGCCCCGTCCCATCCGCCAACTCTCGCATCTGTTGCTTGGGCCCACAGTCGATCGTCCCTGCGAGGTCGAACTGGTTGGCGCTGGGGGCGCTGGTTTATTTTAAGTGTAATTTGTTACTGTTCGACAAAATCCAACAATTCTGCGATCGACACCTCAAACGTCCGCGCCAATTTTAGCAGACCACCGATGTCAGCCATTGCCATACCGGGCGATCGGGCATAAGTTTTAACAGTATTGTAGGATACCCCGGAGCGATCGGCTACTTCTTTTAGCGATCGGGATGCGAGCGCGGTTAAGGTCTAATTAGTAGCTTAAAGCTCGATCAACCAAAATCAAACATTACCAACTTCCGCCAACTCAACATCACTAACAGAACCTTCGTCTTCCCCTTCATCCTCTTGAACAACCGCAAATTTTAACTTCAATCCCAAAACCTTCAACCAATTAGCCAAAGCATAAATTGTCGCGCTGCCATTCTGCGACAACAAAACATCTAATTTTTTCAAATGCAATTTAGCATCCTCTGCAGACATATTTGGTTCGCCAAGAGCCTCAAATACATTGCGAAGTGCGAGTTCCAGCAAACCAGGTTCAGGCTCTTCGTCTTCCAAATGCGCTGTTAGATAAGCCGCAGCGTGTATTTTATCCTTGAGCGCTTCTATCAGATAGGCCTGGTAACTATCGCTCGTTGGCATTTTCGCGTTCTCCATATTCTTTCCAATACTCCTTAGCTTTGCGGATATCTTGTTCTTGAGTGCTTTTATCCCCACCGCAGAGAAGAAGAACTATTGTTGACCCCAATTGTCCGAAGTACACGCGATACCCCGGCCCAAAATCAATTTTTAATTCGCAGACTCCTTCCCCAACAGACTTGCTGTTTCCTAAATTCCCTAAGCGAACTCGGTCAAGCCTTTGCTCAATTATTAAAGTCAGTGAAGGAGTCGCCCCCTCCACTGCTCTCCAAAACGGAACGTGATAGTTTCCCATCATTCCGCTCCT
>NZ_JAUBQR010000078.1:0-9179 GCF_036701385.1 Microcoleus sp. Pol12B4
CTAGGGGCAACTGAAGCTCAAAACCGTTTCAGTCGCGTCTTTAAACAATTCATTGGCGTATTTACGACTATTGACCATCCCTTAGTTATTTTCCTCGATGACTTGCAGTGGGCGGATTCAGCATCGTTAAAATTAATTGAATTGCTAATAACTGATTCTGATAGCAAGTATTTATTGCTGATTGGGGCATATCGAGATAACGAAGTTTCTCCAACTCATCCGACGATTCAAACAATTGACAAGATTCGCCAAACTGGTGCGACGGTGAATAATATTGTCCTTCAACCATTACACCTGGTTCATGTCGAAGAATTAATTGCGGATACTTTAAATGAATCTGGCGGTTCGGAATCCCTATCTGTAAAGACGCGAAATTTCGCGTCTCTACTTTTTAATAAAACGCAGGGCAATCCTTTCTTCATAAGTCAACTCCTAAAAACTCTCTATCAAGAAGATTTGTTGACTTATGATTTATATTCTGGCGTCTGGCAATGGAATATCGAGCAAATTCAAGCGATCGGCATCACCGATTACAATGTTGTCGAACTGATTGCTAGAAACATACGCAAATTGCCGGAAGATACACAAAAAGTATTAAAATTTGCTGCTTGTATTGGCAACACTTTTAACTTAGAAGTTCTGGCGATTGTCAATCAGGAATCATCCTTAGTCACGGCGGCGCAATTGTGGGCCGCACTTCAAGCTGGGTTGATTTTACCTTTGAGCAATGAATACAAAATTCCCCTCGTGTTTAGTCAGGAAGAATCGGGCGGTTTTACCTTAACTGATGTGAAAGTTGACTACAAGTTTTTACACGACAGAGTGCAGCAAGCTGCCTATTCTTTGATTCCAGATGAGCAGAAAAAAGAGACCCACTTAAAAATCGGTCAACTGCTGCTGGAAAGTACAACCCCAGAAGACCGAAAAGAAAATATTTTCGCTTTAGTTAACCAACTCAATTATGGTACTGACTTACTTACCACTGAATCCCAAAAATATGAACTAGCCGAATTGAATCTGATTGCAGGTCAGAAAGCGAAAGCTGCTACAGCCCACGATTCCGCCGTCAAATATTTGCAAGTAGGTTTATCTCTGCTAGCGGTACATAGTTGGGACAATCGCTATGAACTAGCATTAAGGTTGCATGAGGAAGCAGCAGAATCAGCATATTTGAGTGGTGATTTTGACGGAATGCAGAGATTCGTTGAGATAGTACAAAACTGCGCCAGAACGCTATTGGACATAGTAAAAGTATACGAAGTCCAGATTCAAGCTTATATGGCGCAGAACAAGCTGGTCGAAGCATTGAATACGGGGCTGCAAGTCTTAAAGCAGTTGGAGGTAGAGTTTCCCGACTCGCCAAACCCATCTGATATTGGGCAGGCGCTGGGGGAAACTGCGGCAATTTTGAGCGGAACCCGAATTGAGGACTTAATCGATCTCCCTGAAATGACCGATCCTTATCAATTAGCAGCGATCAGGATTTTGTCAAGTATATTTTCTGCTTGCTATTCTGGGATGCCCGTACTGGTGCCTTTAACAGTGTGCAAACAGGTCAATTTATCCGTTCAATATGGCAATGCTTCTGTGTCTCCCTTTGCATATGCGGTATATAGTCTTCTTCTTTGCGGGGCGGTAGGAGATATTGAGCGGGGCTATGAGTTGGGCCAATTAGCTTTACGTCTAGTGTCAAAGTTAAATGCCAAAGAAATCGAAGTCAAGACTTGCCACTTAGTGTATGCAGCCGTTCAACATTGGAAAGAACACGTCCGAAATACCTTAGAACCTTTCCTGTCAGCTTTCTCTAGCGGGCTGGAAACTGGAGATTTAGAATATGCTGGCTATGCCGTCATGGTGTGGAGTCATTACTCGTTTTTTGTTGGCAAGCAACTAATGCAACTCGAACGAGAAATAGCAACTTACACAGATGCACTTCATAAAATCAGCCAAAAAACAGCGCTTAATAATACAAAAATCTGTTGGCAAGCCGTCTTAAACATGATGGGAAGAAGTGAAAATATATGCCAGTTAAAGGGGAAAGTCTACGACGAAGATAAAATGCTGTCGCTATATCAGCAAACCAACAATCAACTGGCAATTCATTACTTATACTTGCACAAACTTGCGCTTTGTTATGTGTTTGAAAATTACGCGGAAGCTTTAAAAAATATCCCTCAAGTAGAAAGTTCTTTCGGCTCATCTACAGGGCAGCTAACTGTTGTTATTTTCTATTTCTACGATTCTCTAGTACGGCTAGCTGTGTATTCTGAAACTTCGCAGTCCGACCAACAGGACATTCTTAACCGAGTACAAGCTAATCAAGAAAAATTGCAAAAATGGGCGCATTATGCCCCAATGAATCATCTACATAAATTCTATTTAGTAGAGGCAGAAAAAAATCGTGTTTTAGGCGAAAAAGTAGAAGCGATCGAGATGTACGACAAAGCGATCGCTCTTGCTAAAGAAAACGAGTATATCAACGAAGAAGCACTAGCTGACGAACTCGCTGCTAAATTTTATTTTTTATGGGGTAAAGAAAAAATTGCCCGAACCTACATGACCGATGCTTATTATGCCTATATGCGCTGGGGAGCTTTAGCTAAAGTTAAAGATCTAGAAGAAAAATACCCGCAATTAATAGCGCGATCGCCTGCGGTCACTGAAACCCCTTTCGACCCTACAATGACAATTGATCCTTTGACCATTACAGGCGGTCAAACAGAGTTGCTAGACTTGGCAACTGTAATGAAAGCATCTAGTGCCATTTCTAGCGAAATTGTTCTACCTAACTTGCTCATCAAATTAATGAAAATTTTGATAGAAAACGCAGGCGCTGAAACTGGAGCGCTTATTTTATCAAAAGAGGGTCAACTTGTTATAGAAGTCGCGGGAACTAAAGATCAAGTCCGAGTGCTAGAATCTTTACCAGTATCAACTTCTGGGCTAGTGCCTATCTCGGTACTTAATTACGTCACCAGAACTCAGAAAGATGTCGTTTTAAATGATTCGGGCCGCGAGGAAATCTTTAACGCCGACCCCTACATTGTCGAACACAAACCAAAATCAATTTTGTGTGCGCCTATCCTATATCAAGGTAAGTTAACTGCCATCCTGTACCTAGAAAACAACGTGATTGCTGGCGCTTTCACGCCGAAGCGGGTAGAAGTTTTGCGGATGCTATCGGGACAAGCTGCGATCGCCTTAGAAAATGCCAACCTCTATCACACTTTAGAAGTCAAAGTAGAAGAACGAACCGAGGAATTAAAAGCCAAAAATACGAGCCTAGAAGTGGAAATTCAAGAGCGACAGCGAGCCGAGCAAGCGGCCGAAGCCGCAAACCGCGCCAAGAGCCAATTTCTCGCCAACATGAGCCACGAACTTCGCACACCGCTCAACGGCATTTTAGGTTATACCCAAATCCTCAAACGAGACACAGGTTTAACCAGTCAACAAAATTCTGGTATTAACATCATTCATCAGTGTGGCGAACACCTCCTAACTCTGATCAATGACGTTCTAGACCTGTCCAAAATCGAAGCCGGAAAAATGGAACTCTACCTCACCGAGTTTCACCTGCCAGACTTTCTCCAAGGCATTACTGAAATCTGCCAGATTCGCGCCCAACAGAAGGGAATCTCTTTGATTTACGAACCGCTAACTCCACTTCCCACTTGCATCCAAGCCGATGAAAAAAGGTTGCGGCAAATTCTCATCAACTTACTCGGCAATGCCATAAAATTCACCGAAAAAGGAGGCGTTACTTTCAAAGTAGACAGACTGGAGACTCAGAAATCTTTGTCATCACCAATCGCCAATCCCCAATCCCTAACAGCGAAATTTATTTTCCAAGTAGAAGATACAGGCATTGGCATCGCGCCGGAGGAACTCTCAAAAATATTTTTGCCCTTCGAGCAAGCCAGCGGTTCAGTTAGCCAAATAGAGGGGACAGGATTAGGGCTGCCAATTAGTCGCCAATTAGTGGAGATGATGGGCGGCGAACTGAAAGTACAAAGCTCTTTCGGTAAAGGCAGTATTTTCTGGTTTGAGTTAGAGTTGCCTATTACCGAAAGCTGGGAAGGGTATCAAAAAGAACCTGAAAAAATTATCAGGGGTTTCTCAGGCGATCGGCAGAAAATTTTAGTCGTTGACGATCGCTGGGAAAATCGCTCGGTTCTAGTTAATCTTTTAGCTCCCATTGGGTTTGAATTAATGGAGGCAACGGACGGTCAAGACTGCGTGAATAAAGCGCTGTTATTTCAACCGGACTGTATTATAATTGACTTAGTAATGCCAGTGATGGACGGCTTTGAAGCGGTAAGGCGGATCAGAAAAATTCCTCTATTGAAGGATGTAATCGCGATCGGAACTTCTGCTAGCATTTTATCCGGCGATCCCCACAGCATTTTCCAGGCTGGTTGCAACGCTTTTCTCCTCAAACCTATTCGGGCCGAAAAGTTATTAGAATGCTTGGGCAACCATTTAGGTTTAGAATGGGTTTATGAGGAGCAAACAACTTTCAGTTCAGAAGGTATCTTCACCGATGCCTCTTCCCAAATCCAAGACCAACCACTGATTGCTCCCCCTTCGGAAGAAGTTGCAGTCCTGTTCGATTTAGCCATGAAAGGTGAACTCCTCAGTATTGAGAAGCGAGCCAGCAAGCTGAAGGCAATAGATATGCGTTATGCACCTTTTGTCAATAAGTTGCTTGAATTAACCAAAAACTTTGAAGAAGACAAATTAGTAGAATTTGTTCAACAGTTTAGATGAGGACTAAAAATGACTAGCGAATCTTTAGACAGAGGAACCATTTTAATTGTGGATGATACGCCCACTAATCTGGGTTCAGTATTAGATTTTTTGAGCGCATCTGGCTTCACTGTTTGGGTAGCTCGCAGCGGGTCTAGCGCTATCAAAAAAGTGCAATATTCTCAGCCGGATTTAATTTTGTTGGATGTTCTGATGCCAGAGATGGACGGGTTTAAAACCTGTCAACATCTAAAAGCAAATGACTTAACTAAAGATATCCCAGTCATTTTTATGACCGCGCTGGACGATACAGAAAGCAAAGTCAAAGGCTTTAATGTGGGGGGAGTTGATTATATCACTAAGCCCCTTCAACAGGAAGAAGTTTTAGCTCGGGCTATCACACACCTGAATCTGCGAAATCTAACTAAAAAGCTTCAGGCACAAATTGCCGAGCGCGAGCGAGCGCAAGCCGACCTACAAGTTTTGACACAAGAACTAGAGACGCGAGTAGAACAGCGCACCGCTGAACTTTCCAAAACGAACGAACGCCTCAAGCAGGAGGCTGCTGAACGCAAGCTTGCACAAGCAGCTTTGCAAGCATCGGAAGCGCGAGAGCGGCACAAAGCCCTACAGCTCGAAAATTCCCTGCACGAACTCAAGCATGTACAAAGCCAGCTCATTCAAAGCGAAAAAATGTCGGGGCTAGGCCAACTCGTAGCTGGTGTAGCCCATGAAATCAATAATCCAATTAATTTTATTTATGGAAATCTTTCCTATGCTCTGGAATATTCAAAAGCTTTGGTCACTATCATTGACCTGTACCAAAAGCACTATCCTAATCCGGCTCCAGATATACAAGCAGAAATCGCAGCAAGCGAGCTAGATTATCTCAAAGACGACTTGCCTAAAATGTTCAAATCGATGTACTTAGGAGCCGATCGCATCCGCGAAATCGTTTTATCTTTGCGCCTCTTCGCACGGCAAGAAGGATATGAAATGAGATCGGTCAACCTTCACGAAGGCATGGACAGCACGCTGATGATTTTACAGAGCCGACTAAAATTTAAGTCGGATCGCCCCTCGATTGAAGTGGTGCGGGACTATTGCCCAAACCTGCCCGAAGTCGAGTGTTATGGGGGAGAAATGAATCAAGTATTTATGAACGTACTTGCAAATGCGATCGATGCTATTGACGAGTGGAACACGCAGAGATCGCTAGAAGAAATTAAAGCGAATCCTAGCGTGATTCGGATTAGCACAGAAGTAACAAGCAGCAATTGTGTAGCTGTCCGAATTGTAGACAATGGGCCGGGGATATCGGAAGATGTTCGTCGCCATGTATTTAACCCGTTTTTTACGACAAAACCCCCCGGTAAGGGCACAGGAATTGGGTTATCGATTAGCTGGCAAATTGTAGTGGAAAAACACCGGGGAAGCTTGGGGTGTATTTCTGCACCAGGCAGAGGAACAGAGTTTACTATTGAGATTCCGATTCGGCAGGAGTCTCCTGTCTTGTCGCTGTCAGCTTGATGTTCTGCAAAAAAGTTAGTGAATTCATAGGGTTAATTTTTTAAACTACTCCCCAATCTAGCCAGCTTAACAAAAGTTGTGTGGCCACTGCTTGTCAAGTTTCCTCACCAACGCTCGTCATCCCAGGGTTCACAAACTAAAAAACCCAGGGGTCGCCGAGACTGTGTGCGATCGCTGAAGGGGTAACAAGAGAGCTACGAGGTAGAGCGCATAATGGTTTCCGCCCTTATACCTCTCTTATAAAAGCGGCGTTTATGGGGGGATTTAGTGGTTAATTCGGCAGTCCATTGGTGATATTGTTCCCAGTTTTTAACGCAGTTTTATTTATTTAAATCCACACAAAATGTACTGAATTTTCAGTAAATTCTCCCGGCTTATTTGGGACTACAGACATATTTTTTTCCTGATATCTCTTGATTTCGTCTCCTTGCAGGGTTGACTTTAAATAAGCCAGAGACATCACCACGATCATTGAGTTAAATCGGTTTTCTCTTAATCCAGTGCCTTCTAGATTATAGCCCCCTCTTTTACAGTATCGGAACATTTCTTCAATCCCCCTTCTTCTTTTATACGCTTCGATGGCGACGATTAAACTTCCCTGATTCCTCAAGATATACCAAGGCCATTTTGTGTTTTGATTGCGGTAGTTTATTTTCCATTTAGCTGCCACGACAAAATCCTGAAAGTTGCCGGGTTTTACGGATTCTCTTCCCTTGACAATATAAGGTGGCTCCCGGTTTAATTGGCAACTGATATAATTGCTGCCAAATTTTATTTTAGACTTCCAGAAAAGTCGCTTTTTTCAACCTTAAACAACATCCGACATTCCTTGTCTGAAGCCAGGTAGCTAAATCTAGGTAACAAAACTCGCGGTCTCCTAGCACCACTATTTGATAATCTTTGAATATTGCTAAAACTGAGGATAGTACACTTTATTGTTCCTCCTGGTTACTATTGCCTATGTGGGGCAGTAATATCCAGGCTAAGGGAATGGCTCTTCTTGACCAAATCACGAGGACCATTAGTAAGTTGAGATTTTTTCACTGGCGGCGGTCAATCGTTAGGTATAACTTCTGTTTCGACTTTTTGGGTACCGATTTCTCTAGGCAATAACTGATGATAAGCCACAATAAGCTACTAATCGTTAAGCTACGTAAATCCAAGAATCTTTGTAATTTTCTGCATCTTCCTTCACAAGTTATCCAGATTGGAAAGACTCTTGCTATTGTTTCTAGTTTGACTTTTTTTTCGGCTTGAATCATGTTGAGCCAGAAGCAGCAACATCAGGAAGTGGGCGCGGCCCAATTTTTTTTCTAGATGCTCGTAACTAAATTCCATTAGTATTTTTTTGATTTGTGGGTTTACTTGCCACTATAGTAGACCCATCTTTTTTGGGGAACCCAGCTCTCATCCCTTCTGTGTCAAGGTTTCAGCTTTCTTGTTAACCCCCTGAAATTGTCTGTTAAAAAGCAATCAAACAATGAGTGGGGTGGGCGCCCCGCCCGCGGAGAATATGCAATTTAAATGCGCGACAGCTTAAATCAATACTCCGGACAGTTTTTGAGAATGAGGCTGAAACCCTCATTCTACCGTTAGCATTTGACCTAGCTGAGAAGGCTGAAACCCTCATGCTGCCGTTGTTGATTGAAAACTGTCCGGACTATTGTTAAATGAAATTTTAATAAAATTGAAAAAAGTCAAAAGTAAGAAAGCTTTCAGTAAAAACAAGTTTTTTTACTTTTGGCTTTTGACTTTTGACTTTTAGCACATCGAGTATTCAACTCAAAACTCAACACTCAAAACTTTTAAGGCGCTGCTGCTGCCCTGCGGTTGGCAACAATCAGATTAGCCTGATACTCTGCCGCTTTTTGCTGAGCCTTTTGATAGTTTGGGCTGGTTGACGGTACGGCTCTCATGAGCTTAACCGCTTGCTGCCACTCGCTTGCTACTGCGATCCACTCATTTTGAGACTGAGCCTTCTGGGCCGAAATTGCTGCCTTCTGAGCTGTGTTAACGGCTTCCCTCCAAGAGTCAGGCTTAGGCGCGGCGGCTTTTGGTGCAGGAGAAACTGGAGCTGGGCTTGCTGGCGCAGCAGCAGTGGGAGCGGGTTTTGGTGCAGGGGAGGCTGCCTGTGTGGTGCCTGGAGATGCGGCTGGAGAGGATACAGCGGCTTTAGAAGGGGGAGATGAGGGTTGGGGGGAGGGGGAAGCAGCTTCGGGGGCGATGGGTTCTGGGTTAGAGTCGCCGAAGGGGAAAGTTTTAGTAAAGAAAAGCCCTGCGATCGTCGCCAGAGGTACTAAGATACCCACAGGTATTACCCATTTGGGAAATTGTTTTTTCGGAGGCGGGGCTTGATCTTCGTCTTCGTCTTCGTCTTCCTCGTCGTCATCTCGATCGAATTCTCCTTCTTGATAATAGTCTCCGCCTTCGGGCTCGACATCATCTAAACCTACAGAGTCGTCAGGCATTCCACTATCCAAGGGGTAAGGCATGGGATCGGCAGGCATCAGATCAATTTCATCTTCCCACGCAGGCGATCCGTCACCTGTTCGACGCCCGTAAACCTTTACAGTGTGAATTGATTCGAGTCCCAGCTTCGTCATGCCGGTGCGGATGAAATCGACCAATACCATTTGATCCGGTACTTTGTCTGCCTCCAGAATTATGTGGAGGCAGCCGTTGTCCCGCGTCACATCGGCGTTGATGCCTTTGGGTTTGAGTGTACGGTTGATGCTAGATGCGATCGCTTTTGGATCGCCTTGCTTGAGCAGTTCCCGCGGGTTCTGTTGTGTCATGGGTAGCGCTCTTTTTTTGGGGGGGGTGGAGAGCCGGCAAATAATATTAACCGATCGGCGTTCGGCGGACAATATTTATTTACCACATTAACTTCTACTTTGCCATTC